>JAPLCX010000001.1 GCA_026392035.1 Candidatus Auribacterota bacterium
CTATTCTCCCCTCCTGGGGTGAATTTCCCTATCTCTGCATGGAACCTCACTCTCTCTGCCTCACGCGATGGGGTAAACTCATTTCTGTACTTCTTCTCTCCTTCTCCTATGCAACATCTTATGAGCAAAGCAATTCCCTCAAACTAGTGTTGCGTCCCTAAATAGCGGATAAGCAAAGTGGCATAACGCAAAAAAGGTCTCCTTTCCTAGTGTTTACAAGGTATAATCAAGACTGCAAAGTCGATTTTACCTTCACCCAATGGGTAAAACACAAAAAAAGGAGACCTGACTAATGCTACACCAAACGAACCTACCTGTCACACTAAAAAAGACCACCGCAAAAATCACCCCTCGCGCAGGACTCATTCTTATAGAAAAGGTTGCCGGAGAGTTGCAGATGGAGCAGCTTTTGGATCTTCATTTTGGGAGCCTCAAGCAACGCAAGCGGGGGCTCCTCGTATCGCGTCAGATCATGGATATTGCGTGCATGTTGATTGATGGCGGTGAGCGTATAGAAGACATCAAGCAGTTACGGAGTGATGAAGGATGGCAGAAGATACGAGAAGAGGAGAAGATAATGGCCCCGAGGACTGCTAGAGATCTTCTCCATCGGTTTGATGAACGTGGACTCATGCAATTTGAGGTACGGGAACGTCAGTTGACGCATCGTGTTACGAAGAAGATCAGCAGCGAAGAGATAGCCACAATAGATGCAGACGCAACATTCATCGAAGCCCATAAAGAAGAGTCGCAAATGAGTTATCATGGCAAACCGGGATATTACCCGATGCTGGGATTTTGGGCCGAGCGCGGGATGGTGATACAGGGAGAGTTTAGACAGGGGAATGAGCCTCCCTCCAGTAAAGCGCTTGAGTTCCTGAAGAAGTGCGAGAAGTGTTTTCCTCAGAATATCGGGAATAGACGTCTCCGTGCAGATGCGGCGTGGTTTCAGAGTGAGATTGCTGATTATTGTGGCGACAACGGCATAGAATTCGCTATCGGCGGAACCCGCAATGAAGCTATGATGCAGGCGATTGATATGATTCCCCGCAAAGAGTGGGAACCCTGGACAACAGATCCGGAAGCGCTCAAGGAACATCCTGAGCATAAGGACTGGGAGATCGCTGAGACGGTGTACTCATTTAACATAGGGAAGCGCAGTTACCGCGTAATAGTGATTCGAAAACCGTATCCGCAGTTGGATATGTTCAAGGGGATTATTTTCGAGTACGACATTGTGATTACGAGTATGGATTGGGAGAAGAAGAAGCTCATGCGGTGGTACTGGGAACGGTGCAACAGTGAGAATTGGATCAAAGAGTTAAAATACGGATTTGGGTTAAATCAGTTTCCATGCTCCAAGTATATTCCCAATGGAGCATACTTCCATATCGTCATTCTTGCGTATAACCTCGTGCAATCACTGAAGCTGCTCAAACTGGAAGATGGCTGGCGATATTTGACGGTAAAGACGCTGAGGTATCATCTATTTCATGTTGCAGGTGTGGTGGTGTACCATGCTCGCCGGCTGTTCTTGAAAATATTTTACCGTTATCCGCATTACAATCTATTTCACCAGATTTCGTATGCCCCCTCGAGTTAAGCACTCGCTTCAAAAACTGACCCCTTGATTTTGCTGCGATGTAGCAGTGTGTCTGGAAGCAACCCGTGGATTCGATCGCTCCATTGTTTATACCCAAGCTGCGTTTTATGGGGAATAGCTCGGAATGTTCCCGCCCAAATCCGGAGATTTTTTACCCCATAAAATGTTTATCCGCCATTCCGGGGAGGAAGAGATTATTGACAGTATATGCCTTTTGTGATAACTTAACTGTTGTTAAATAATGTGATAAAGATTTGTCAAAAATCAGAATAGAGAACGGAAGGGAGGGATTTATGGCCAGGAATCTTGAAAAAGCGATAGCGAGATTCAGCAAGCGGTACAAGGAATTCGGAAGTTATGAGAAATTCAAGCAGCTTCTTGAATCAGGTAAAACGCTCGAGGCGATCGGCAGAGTCTTTGGGTTCACCCGGCAGTATACGTCACTGAAAAAGATAGAATTTGGCCTCCAACCCCCCGAAAAGAAATATCACGACAAGAACTGGCTGTCCCAGAGGTACATACAGGAAAACAGGACACTGGCGGAGATTGCGGATGAGTGTGGAGTCGATCCAGGCACTATATACGTGCACATCAAGAAATGGGGCATCCCGCTTAAGGGTGTGCCGTCTGGCGTGAGGCATCATCGCTGGAAGGGGGGCCGCTTTGTGCGCCCGGACGGCTCCATCGTGATCACCGCGGGCAAGGACAAGGGCAAGTATGTCCACCGCCTTGTCATGGAGCAGTCGCTGGGCAGGCTGCTGAAGAGGCGTGAGAAGGTGTACCATATAGACGGCAACAAGTCGAACATCGATATCAGCAATCTTCGCCTGGTGAGCACGGAGTAGAGGTCGAGCTCGATCGAGAAACGTCGGAAAGGAGTGCGGATCATTGGTTGTCCTGGATTTTCACGCAGGAGTGGCCGATCCGCGCGGGTGAAGGTGATTCCATGAGAAAGAGTGCGTTCGCGCTGGCCGCACTCCTCGGCCTGCTCGTTGGTATCTCTGGTTGCTCTGCGATAGATGAGTCCCCCGTTGGCAAGGGTGTCAAAACCTATGAGAGGTACAGTGACGAAATCGGCAGGGAAAAAGATGTGAAGGTATTGGGCAAGGATGTGATCATTGAGCCTGAAGCGGACAAGAAGATTCGTATCAATTTTTAGCCCTCTCCTCCCTGCTGTTCTCCTGCGCGTCACAATCGGAGCTTCCCATTGATTCCTCGTCCCCAGCTGCTCTATGCGTACGCGCTGATCATGAACAGCGCCACCGGGGTCCTGGTGGTGGCCCTGCCGCTGCTCGGCATCAGGTTCGGCGCGAACCCGCTGCAGCTCGGCGTCCTCGGATCGGCGGGAGCGCTAGCCTATGCCCTCGCGTGCCCGTTCGTGGGAAGGCTTTCCGACCGCGGCGGGGGCGGGCCGGTGGGGCGCCGTCGATCCCTTATGCTGAGCTGCGGGCTCCTGGTCGTGGTGGACGCCGCCATCTTCCTCGTGTCGGGGATGGGGGCGCTTTTCGCCATCGCGATCGCGGGGTCGTTCTCCACCGCCTTCTTCTGGCCGCCGCTTCAGGCATGGCTCTCGGAGGTGGGGGAAAGGGATCGGCTTCCAGAGCGCCTCGGGCTATTCAATCTCTCGTGGAGCCTCGGCATCATGGTCGGCCCGATGATCGGCGGGTTTCTCTTCGCCGTCGATTACCGGCTCCCCTGGTGCTATTCGATCGGCACGAACTCGTTGCTCCTCACGCTCCTCCTCGTGGTACGGCAGCCCGCGGCGGGAGAGGCCGACGGCGCCCCCGGGCCGTCCGGCGGCGTCACATGCCGCGGTGATGCCGCAGAGTTCCTCCCGCTCGCCCTCTGGGCGAACTTCGCCTGCTGGTTCTGCCTCGCGAACATCCAGTCCCTCTATCCCAAGCTCGCCGTCGCCCGCGGCTTCTCGCCGCAGCTCATCGGATGCCTGCTCTTCCTCGTCGGGATGGCACAGTCGGCGTTCTTCATCGTCCTTCGCGCGACGCGGGCATGGCATTTCCGCTACGGGCCGATGGTCGCGGTGCACGGCGCCGCGGCGGCCGGGATGATGGTTGTCTTCTACGCGCGGTCGGTGCCCATCCTGTCGCTCGCCTTCCCGCTCATCGGAATCGGCCTCGGCCTCTCCTATTATTCGAGCATCTACTACAGCCTCTGCGGAGACGGGGCGGCGGGAAAGCGGACGGGGATCCACGAGCTGATGGTCGGGTCGGCTTTTTTCCTCGGGCCGCTCGCCGGCGGATTCTGCGCGCAATACCTCGGCCTGCGATCCCCGTTCCTGGTCTGCGCGCTGCTCCTTGCCGTGACGGCGATCCGGGAAGCGATGGGATGGCGCAGGGCGTCACGCCACCTCGCGTGAACCGGCGCACTGGTGGTGCGGCCTGGAACTCGCTCAGGATAACCAGCGGCGCGCTCAGCGCCCCGTAATTTTGTCTTCCGGTAGGAAGGGTGTTTTAATGAAGATGACGCGCACGGCCTGGCCGGTATCGTTTATGATGTTGTGCATCTCGCCGGGGTTGAGCCGAAATACGTCACCCTCCCGCACCTCATGGTTTTTACCGTCAACGATGAGCGTGGGCTCCCCATCGAAGAAAAAGAAGGTTTCCTCAACCTCCCTGTGCCCGTGAGCGCCCATCTCCTCCCCCGGCTTCAACCTGATGATCCCCCACTCGATGCGGGGACCGCGCATGAGATACTTGGGACCTGAGTCCCCCTTTCGATATTCTCTCCCATTTTCATTGACCTGTTCCATGGCGTCCTCCTGTGGTGAGGTGTGTTTAAAACGATTCGCGAGGGCGCTGAGACCGACTGAGATCAAATTATGCCAGCTATAAAAATAGGCTCAAGACGGATTTTTGTGAGCCCAAGCCCATGGTTCGAACTCGCCCATCCATGGGGTACAGGTTTGTATGATTTTCAGTTTCATGTACTCCTTGTCACGGTAGCCGTAGGCACGGCGGATCAAATTACGGACTTTA
>JAPLCX010000002.1 GCA_026392035.1 Candidatus Auribacterota bacterium
ACAGGATCAGTTGAACGGGAGATAGTATAGGCATCAAAGATATAGCTGGGTCACTGATAGAGTCAGGAGGGAGCCATGGGCAAGGAAAAATTTGAGCGTACGAAACCGCACGTGAACGTGGGGACGATCGGCCACGTGGACCACGGGAAGACGGCGTTGACGAGCGCGATCACGAAGGTTTTGTCGAAGAAGGGGTTGTGCCAGTATGTGACGTACGACCAGGTGGCGAAGGCGAGCGAGTCGCAGGGGCGGCGTGACGAGACGAAGATTTTGACGATCGCGGTGGCGCACGTGGAGTACTCGACGGAGAAGCGGCACTACGCGCACATGGACTGTCCGGGGCACATGGACTACGTGAAGAACATGATCACGGGAGCGGCGCAGATGGACGGAGCGATACTGGTGGTATCGGCGTCGGACGGGCCGATGCCGCAGACGCGGGAGCACATACTTCTGGCGCGGCAGGTGGGGGTGCCCGCGATCGTGGTCTTTTTGAACAAGGTGGACATGGTGGACGATCCGGAGTTGCTGGATCTGGTGGAGCTTGAGATGAGGGAGCTGCTGACGAAGTACGAGTTTCCCGGGGACGAGATACCGATCATCCGCGGGAGCGCGTTGAAGGCGATGCAGACTGAGGATCCAAACAGCCCGGAGGCGAAGTGCATTTTTGATTTGATGGACGCGGTGGACAGCTACATACCGACGCCGAAGCGCGACGTGGAGCTGCCGTTCCTGATGCCGGTGGAGGATGTATTTTCGATCACGGGCCGGGGGACGGTGGGGACGGGGCGCGTGGAGCGCGGGAAGGTGAAGGTAGGGGAAGAGGTCGAGATCGTGGGGATGCGGCCGACGCGGAAGACGGTGGCGACGGGGGTGGAGATGTTCCGGAAGCTCCTGGACGAGGGCCGCGCGGGAGACAACATCGGGGTATTGCTGCGTGGGATAGAGAAGGAGGAGCTGGAGCGGGGCCAGGTACTGGCGGCGCCGGGGTCGATCACGCCGCACACGCATTTCAAGGCGGAGGTATACGTGCTGAGCAAGGAGGAGGGGGGGAGGCACACGCCGTTTTTCAACGGGTACCGGCCGCAATTTTATTTTCGGACGACGGACGTGACGGGTGTGATGAAGCTGCCGGCGGGAGTGGAGATGGTGATGCCGGGCGACAACGTGGGGGTGGAGTGCGAGCTGATCATTGCGGTGCGCGAGGGCGGGCGCACGGTGGGTGCGGGAAGGGTGTCGGAAATCGTTAAATAATGCTGCACATCGTCATGCGTCGTTCGTCCATCGTACTTCGCTGCGATATACGAAATACGAACGACGAACGACAGGGTGGAAGCCATGGTCAGAGAAATAATCACGTTGGCATGTCAGGAGTGCAAGAGGCGGAATTATATGAGCACAAAGGATAAAAAGAAGCACCCCGACCGCATCGAGCTTAAAAAATATTGCAGGTTTGAGCGAAAGCACACACTGCACAAGGAGACCAAATAACACGTGAAGCGTGAAACGTGAAGCGTCGTTCGTAAAAGAGCGCTTCACGAGATACGCTTCACGCACAGTAGGCGGGTAGCTCAACTAGGTAGAGCACCGGTCTCCAAAACCGGCGGCTGCAGGTTCGATTCCTGTCCCGCCTGCCAGACATGCAGGATGCAGTTAGGATACTATTAGTGATTGGTTTTGAAGGCTGAACTGGCAGGGTTTCCGGCGGGCAGGCCCGCCTGCCAAAGTGTTGCTCGCGTGTTGGCCCGCGCGATAGGCTCGGTCGCGGGAGCGCCGTCTGGTAGAGAGGAGATGGTGCGGGGAGTTTAGCGAAGCGCGGTGCTCATTCACGGCGTGATATTCCTCGCTCCATTGGTGGTGGCACAGAGCGAAGTGAGGTTTTTCTATGTTTGAAAAAGTCAAGACATTCCTGGTGGAAGTTGGAATAGAAATGAACAAGGTTTCCTGGCCTATTAAGAGAGGGACCAATATCAGTCCTTCCGAGCGATACAGGGAGTTGTCTGATTCTACGATCATGGTGATTGCGTCATCGATCGCGCTCGCCGCATACATCGGGGTGATGGATATCATCCTCTCCAGCCTCATGGGGCTCTTGATCGGTTGAATCTTGCCGGGGTGCCGCGGAGGTGCACTACGAACATGTGTGGACTGGGATCGAGTGGTGTGATGTCAAGTGCCCGCACCTGAGTATGTGAGGGAGTGAGCGAGGTGATGGTGAAGGAACCAGTAGTGGAAAATAAGGAAGTGCAGGAGCAGGAACGGAAGTGGTACGTGGTCCATACGCTTTCCGGGCAGGAGTACAAGGTCAAGGAAATGCTGGAGAGCAGGATCAAAAGCCACGAGATGGATCAACTCATTTTCCAGGTGCTCATACCTTCGGAGAAGGTGGCGGAGGTGAAGGGGGGCAAGAAAACGATCAGCGCCCGGAAGTTCTTCCCGGGATACCTGCTGGTCGAGATGGTGCGGACGGATGAGACGTACTACCTTGTGCGGCAGACGCCGGGGGTAATCGGTTTCATCGGATCGGGGAGCCCGATCCCGCTCCAGGAGCATGAGATCAGGGATGTCCTGGCGCAGATCGAGGTCAAGAAAGAAAAGGTTAAACCCAAGGTCCTCTTTGAGCTGGGCGAAACGGTGAAGATCACCGACGGGCCTTTTATTAATTTCAACGGCGTCATAGACGAGGTGAATCCCGACAGGGGCAAGCTGAAAGTCCTCGTAGCCATTTTTGGGAGGTTAACCCCCGTCGATCTCGAATACTGGCAAGTGGAGAAAGGGTAAAGATGCGAAACAGGATGCACGCAGATACACACAGATGACGTGATTTTGAGCTATCTGCGTTCATCTGTGTGAATCCTGTTCCTATTGGCGTTGAGGGGATGTTATGGCGAAAGAGGTGACCGCGGTCATTAAATTGCAGATTCCGGCGGGGCAGGCAAACCCCGCTCCGCCTGTTGGCCCGGCATTGGGGCAGCACGGTGTCAACATCATGGAGTTCTGCAAGGCGTTTAATGTCGCCACGAAAGACAAGGGCGGACTCGTGGTGCCGGCGGTGATTACCGTGTACAAGGACCGGTCGTTCACCTTCATCCTCAAGTCTCCGCCCGCGGCCGTTCTTTTGAAGAAGGCCGCCAACCTGGCGGTGGGCTCGGGGACGGCAGGCAAGGACAGGGTAGGGCAGGTTACCAGGAGTCAGGTGCGGGATATCGTGCGGCAAAAGAAGGATGACCTCTCCGCCGGGAGCGAGGAAGCCGCGATGAGGATCATCGAGGGGACGGCGAGGAGCATGGGCATAGAGGTTGTCGAGGGCTGAGCGAAGCGGCGGGGGAGCGTGAGGTGAAGAAGAAAAGCAAGCGATACAGACAGGGTGCGGAGAAGATCAAGGCAGGCGCACTCTACCCCCTCCAGGAGGCAATCGCGCTCCTTAAGGAGCTGCCGCCCGCGAAGTTTGATGAAACGGTGGAGCTCACGGTCAATCTGGGAATAGATTCCAAGCAGACCGATCAACTCGTCCGTGGGACGGTCGCGCTGCCCCATGGCACGGGGAAGAAGGTGAGAGTCGCCGTCTTCGCGAAGGGGGCTCAGGCGGATGAGGCGAAGGCCGCAGGTGCTGACGTGGTCGGCCATGAGGATCTGATCAAAAGGGTGAACGAGGGCTGGGCGGATTTCGACATCGCGGTCACCACGCCGGATCTGATGAGGGAACTGGGCCGGCTGGGAAAGATCCTCGGACCCCGCGGGCTCATGCCGAGCCCTAAAACCGGAACGGTGACACGGGAGGTCGGGAAGGCGGTCAAGGAACTCAAGGCCGGCAGGATCGAGTTCCGGACGGACAAGGGCGCAAATATCCATGTGCCCATCGGCAAGAGATCATTTGCCGCGACCGCGCTCGTGGATAACGCCCGGGTGGTGATCGAGGGACTGCTCAAAGCGAAATCCCCCACTGTGAAGGGAGTGTATCTCAAGAAGTGCGTGGTATCTTCGACCATGGGCGCGGGGGTGCCGGTGGACATGAAGGAATTTATAACGGTGTAAGAACATAGAAAACAAGACGCGCTTAGCTCGATCGAGATTATCAAGAAACCAGAAACTGCGGTGCACATGAGGCAGGAAAAGAAAAGTATCGTTGACGGGATAAAAAACATGCTCCAGGGGAAAACAATGCTCATCTTGACGGATTACACCGGCCTGAGCTCGAACCAGATGAACGAGCTCCGCTCCCTGATAAAAAAGAACGGATCGGAGTACATGGTCGTCAAGAACAGGCTCTTGAAGCGTGCGTTCAGCGAAGAGATGGTGAGCGCGTTGGGGATGGGGCTCGCCGGACCGACCGCACTCGCGGTGACGAGCGGGGACTGCGCCGCACTCTCAAGGGTTATCGTGAACTTCGCAAGGAAGAACGAGGCGCCGAAGGTGAAGGCCGGTTTTCTCGAAGGCGCACTGTTGACGGCGACCGAGATCGGGGTGATCGCAGCCCTGCCGCCGCGCGATGTGCTGATCGCGATGTTTATCGGCGGGATGCAGAGTCCGCTCTCCGCATTTATCCGTGATCTGGCCGAGCTGACGAGGCGGTTTGTTTCCGTTGTGGATCAGGTGGCCAGGAAGGGCGGCAATATAGTAAGTAGCGAAACAGGCTAAAAGGAGGCACCAATGACAGAGGAAACCAAGAAGGCCGAGAAGAAGGAAGCCGAGCCGAAGAAGCACGAGAAAAAGGGGGAGGGGATGGCCGCGGAACTTTCAGCGGACCTGAAGAGCATTCTCAAGAAGATTGCCGAGCTGAGTCCCGCGGACAAAAAGGTGCTCGGGCTGGAGATCGTCAAGAACCTTACGGTGCTTGAGCTTTGCGAGTGGGTAAAGTCCATGGAGCAGGAGTTTGGCGTGTCGGCGGCAGCCCCGGTAGCCGCCGTCAGTGCCGCCGCCCCCGCCGCCGGTGAGCAGAAGGAGGAGAAGAGCACGTTCAGCGTGATCCTCACCGGAATTGGCGAAAAGAAAATCCAGGTGATCAAAGAGGTCCGCGCGCTCACGAGTCTTGGCCTCAAGGAAGCGAAAGATCTGGTCGAGGGGGCGCCGAAGCCAATCAAGGAGAATGTCTCAAAGGAAGAAGCTGAAGAGATCAGGAAGAAGATGGTGGCCGCAGGCGCCACGGTAGAAATAAAGTAAAAAGGCAAAAGGAAAAAGGCAAAAGTACAAGGCAAAAGGCAAAACGAGAAAGTTTATGGAAGGGGTAGTTGCGCACTTCTTATTTTTGACTTTTGCATTTTGACTTTTGAATTTCTTAGGTGAGGTGCACATGTCATCAAGGGCGAAGGTGGTTGATTATTCCAGGGTGAAAGAAATCGTTGCCATGCCCAATCTGGTCGAGGTGCAGACGCAGTCCTACCAGGATTTTCTCCAGGCTGGCGCGCTCCCGGCCAAGAGAAAGCTCAAGGGGCTCCAGGAGGTCTTCAAGGAAGTCTTTCCGATCAAGAGCTACGATGAAACCTGCTCCCTGGAATTTGTGAGCTACTCGCTCGGTGTTCCGAAATACGATATCATGGAATGCCACAGGAGGGGGCTCACCTATTCGGCGCCTCTCCGCGTGACGCTCCGCCTCCGCGAGAACGGCAACATCAAGGAAGAAACGGTATATTTCGGGAGCATCCCCCTCATGACGGAGCAGGGGACCTTCGTGATCAACGGCGCGGAGCGCGTGATCGTGAGCCAGCTCCACCGCTCGCCGGGAATCTGCTTCGAGCGGACCCCCCACCCGCGTGGCATCCCGAGTTACTGGTTCAGAGTTATCCCCTACCGCGGCTCCTGGCTCGAGGGGGAATTGGACAACAGCGACATCATCTACCTCTACATCGACAGGCGGAGGCGCAGGCGGAAGATACTCGCCACGACGTTATTGCGGGCGACCGGCTATTCCACCGATGAGCAGATACTGGAAGCGCTGCTCGGGAGGGAAGAGATCTCACTCGGGACCGCAGAGAGCAAGGATCCCGTCGACCGGACCGCGATCAAATCAGTCGCTCACCCCGCAACGGGAGAGGCGCTGGTCAATCCCGGCGAGAAACTCACCAAGCAGAAGCTCCAGCTCCTCCGGCAGGCGGGCGTCAAGTCCCTCGTCGTGGCTGCCTCTGACAAGGGGGAGGCGGGCGTGCTGAAGATGCTCCAGCGCGACCCGACAGATTCGCAGGATGAGGCACTCAAGGAAATTTACAAACGGATGCGCCCCGGGGATCCGGCGAATATTTCGAGCGCCCGCACCATGCTCAAGCGGATCTTCTTCGATTCGCGGCACTACGATCTGGGGCGCGTGGGGAGGTTCAAACTCAACAAAAAATTGGGGCTGGAGATCAATGAGCGCACGCTCAAGGTCGGGACGCTCCGGAAGGAAGATATGGTTGAGGCGTGCCGCTATCTCGTCAACCTGCGGCATGGAGAGGGCGGCAGCCTCGATGACATTGACCATCTCGGGAACCGCCGCGCACGCTCGGTGGGGGAACTGCTGCAGAACCAGTGCCGCATTGGACTCGCGCGCATGGAGCGGCTCACCAAGGAGCGCATGAACCTGTACGACATGAGCGCCGAGACGGTGACCCCCCATCGACTGATCAACCCCAAGGCGTTCACGAGCGTGATCAGGGATTTCTTCGGGCGGAGCCAGCTCTCGCAGTTCATGGATCAAACCAATCCGCTGGCCGAGCTCACGCATAAGCGGAGGCTCTCAGCGCTCGGTCCCGGCGGCTTGAGCCGCGAGCGCGCGGGGTTCGAGGTCCGCGATGTGCACCCGAGTCACTACGGCCGCATCTGCCCCGTAGAGACGCCGGAAGGCCCCAATATCGGTTTGATCTCCTCCCTGAGCACCTACGCCCGCGTGAACGAGTACGGTTTCCTGGAGACACCGTATCGCAAGGTGGTCAACGGGAAGGCGACCGACGAGGTGGTGTGTCTCACCGCGGATGAGGAGGAGCAGTACATTATCGCCCAGGCGAATGCACAGATGGACGAGAAGGGCCGCCTCCTGGAGGCAAAGGTTTCGGCCCGCTACAAGGGCGACTTCATCTACGTGCCTCCGGGCGAGATTCACTTCATCGATGTGTCCCCGAAGCAGCTCGTGAGCGTGGCGGCGGGGCTCATTCCCTTCCTCGAGCACAACGACGCGAACAGGGCGTTGATGGGATCGAACATGCAGCGGCAGGCGGTCCCCCTGCTCATGCCCGAGGCCCCCATTATCATGACCGGCCTTGAGTCTCAGGTCGCGAGGGACGTCGGTGTGATGACGCTCGCTCAGGCCCCCGGCGAGGTGGAGTACGTGGACAGCGATAAGATCGTGGTGGGTGGGGGGACGTATCGCCTCATCAAATATTTCCGCTCGAACGCGGGCACCTGCATCAATCAGCGGCCGATCGTCAAGGCGGGAGACCGCGTGAAGAAGGGCGACGTCCTCGCTGATGGCCCCGCGACAAAGGAGGGCAACCTGGCCCTCGGGCGCAACGTGCTCGTCGCGTTCATGCCGTGGGGGGGATATAACTTCGAGGACGCCATCCTCATCAGCGAGGAGGTCGTTAAGAACGACATCTACACGTCAATCCATATAGAGGAGTTCGAAATCGGCGCCAGGGATACGAAGCTGGGACGTGAAGAAATCACCCGTGATATCCCCAACGTCGGCGAAGATGCGCTCAAGAACCTCGGCGAGGACGGAATCGTCCGCCTGGGGGCGGAGGTGAAGGCGGGTGACATACTCGTGGGGAAGATCACGCCGAAGAGCGAGACCGAGCTATCTCCCGAGGAACGCCTCCTGCGTGCGATCTTCGGAGAGAAGGCCGCGGATGTGCGCGATGCCTCGCTCACGGTGCCGTCCGGCACGGAGGGTATCGTGATGGACGTGAAGGTGTTTTCCAGGAAAGACGCGGCGCAGACCGACGAGGAGCGCCTGGAGGAGAAGCGGAAGGTGAAGCTGATCGCCGAGGAATTTAAAAAGCGCATCGCGAAAATCAAGAGCGAGCAAGAACAGCGGCTGACCGAGCTCCTCATGGGGAGAATCATGGAGACGGAGGTCATCAATCTACAGACCGGGGAGGTGATCATCCCCCCGGGGAAGAAGATCAGCAAGGCGCAGATCCAGCAGATCCAGGAAGTTGATTTCAACGATATCGAGACCGAGGACGAGCGGCTCGGGCTCGACATAAAGAGGATCCTCATGGAATTCGGCCACGCGATCGAAGAGGCCGAGATGGCGGAGAACCGCGCGATCGAAAAGTTCAAGCGAGGAGATGAGCTCGACCCCGGGTTGATCAAACAGGTGAAGGTGTATGTGGCGAGCAAGCGCACGCTCCAGGTTGGAGACAAAATGGCCGGCCGGCATGGGAACAAGGGAGTCATCGCCAAGATCCTTCCGGAAGAGGACATGCCGTTCCTGGCGGACGGCACGCCGGTGGGCATGGTGCTCAACCCGCTCGGGGTCCCCTCGAGGATGAACGTCGGCCAGCTTCTCGAAACGCACCTTGGCTGGGCCGCGAAGGTGCTGGGGCTCACCATTGTCACCCCCGTGTTTAACGGGATCAGAGAGGGACAGATCAAGGAGCTCATGAAACAGGCCGCCCTCCCCGCCAGCGGCAAGGCAGTCCTCTGCGACGGCCGCACGGGAGATCGGTTTGAGCAGGAGGTGACCGTGGGGTACCTCTACATGCTGAAGCTCTCACACCTCGTGGCGGATAAGATTCACGCGAGGGCGACTGGTCCCTACTCGCTCGTGACGCAGCAGCCGCTCGGCGGGAAAGCGCAGTTCGGCGGACAGCGCTTCGGGGAGATGGAGGTCTGGGCGCTGGAGGCCTATGGGGCCGCGTACGCGCTCCAGGAACTCCTCACGGTGAAAAGCGATGACGTGGTCGGGAGGACCAAGATATACGAATCCATCGTCAAGGGGCAGAACACGCTCGAGGCGGGCACGCCCGAGTCGTTCAATGTGCTCATCAAGGAGATGCAGAGTTTGTGCCTGGATGTGAGGACGGAGAGAGGATAGCAGCAGGAAGGCAAAAGTAAAAAGGGAAAAGGAAAAACCACAGGTAAAAACTCAAAAGTGCTTTGGCTTTTGAATTTTGGTTTTACCTTTTTCGTTTTGACTTTTTACTTATTTAAGGTAGGGGGCTTCATTTTGACAGACCAAAAGGTTGCAAAGGCATTCCTGGGATTAGAGGGGGGCGAGCGCGCCTTCGATAAGGTGACCATCAAGATTGCTTCTCCGGAGGTCATACGCTCATGGTCAAAGGGCGAGGTGAAGAACCCTGAGACGATTAACTACCGCACCTTCAAACCGGAGAAGGGTGGCCTCTTCTGCGAGAGAATATTCGGCCCGACCCGTGACTGGGAGTGCAGCTGCGGTAAGTACAAGCGGATCAAGCACAAGGGAGTGGTGTGCGACCGCTGCGGCGTGGAGGTCACGCAGTCGAAGGTGAGACGGGAGCGGATGGGGCACATCGAGCTCGCCGTGCCCGTGTCGCATATCTGGTTTTTTAAAACACAGCCGAGCCGCATCGGCAACATACTGGATCTGTCAACATCAGAGCTCGAGCGGGTCTTCTACTATGAAGATTACGTCGTGATCAACCCCGGGGACACGCCGCTCTCCAAGAAGCAGCTTGTGAGCGAGGATGAATACCATAAGTACGTGAAGGAGTATGGTAAGCGATTCAAGGCGGGGATGGGCGCAGAGGCGATCCGCGAGCTCCTGAAGATCGAAGATCTCGATGCCCTCTCGGCGGATCTCCACAGGAGAATGGGAAAGACGAGTTCGAAGCAGACCAAGAAGAAACTCAGCAAGAGGCTGCAGATTGTCGAGGGGATGAAGCGGTCGGGCAACAGGCCCGAGTGGATGGTCCTGGGTGTCATCCCGGTAATCCCGCCTGACCTGAGGCCCCTCGTCCCGCTCGAGGGCGGACGGTTTGCCACCTCTGACCTGAATGACCTCTACCGCAGGGTGATCAACCGCAACAACAGGCTCAAGGCCATCCTTGAGCTCAAAACCCCAGAGGTGATCATACGCAATGAGAAGAGGATGCTCCAGGAGGCAGTTGATGCCCTCCTCGATAACGGGCGACACGGCCGCCCCATTGTGGGTGCGGGCAACCGGCCGCTCAAATCCCTGAGTGATATGCTCAAGGGGAAGCAGGGGCGCTTCAGACAGAATCTGCTCGGGAAACGCGTGGACTATTCGGGGCGCTCGGTCATTGTGGTCGGTCCCGAGCTCAAGCTGCACCAGTGCGGTTTGCCCAAGAAGATGGCGCTGGAGCTCTTCGAGCCGTTCATCATCCGTGAGCTCAAAAACAGGGGGAGCGTGCACACGATACGCAGCGCGAAAAAAATGATCGAGAACGAGGCCCCCGAGGTGTGGGATATCCTCGAACAGGTCACCAAGGGGCACCCGGTCATGCTCAACCGTGCCCCCACGCTCCACCGCCTGGGCATCCAGGCGTTTGAGCCCGTGCTCATCGAGGGGAAGGCGATACGCATCCATCCGCTCGTCTGCTCTGCGTTCAACGCTGATTTCGATGGGGACCAGATGGCGGTCCATATACCGCTCTCGGTCGAGGCCCAGCTCGAGGCGAAACTGCTCATGCTCGCTCCGCACAACATATTCTCCCCCTCGAGCGGCAAGCCGATCGACACCCCCACGCAGGATATCGCCCTCGGCTGCTACTATGTGACGCGGGAGGTATTCACCGAGTCAAAGCCGCGGATTACCTTCTCTGACGGGGACGAGGTGATGCTCGCCTACGACTCCGGTGTGATCATGCTCCATGAGAAGGCGCGCGTCCGCATCGACGGGAGGCTGATCGAGACCACCGCGGGGCGGGTGATGTTTAATCGGCTGCTGCCGCCGGAGATCGGCTTCATCAATGAGGAGCTCAACAAGAAGAAGCTCTCAGGGGTCGTCCTGGACTGCTATCGCGCAGTGGGCAAGGCCAGGACCGTGGAGATACTGGACAGGATGAAGGATATGGGCTTCAGGGAGGCCACGCGCGCCGGGATCTCCATCGCGAGCGATGATATGCTGATCCCGCCCGAGAAGGGGAAGTTCCTGGATGAGGCCAACCGGCAGATTCAGGAGGTCGAGCGGCAGTACCGGAGCGGCAGCATTACCGATGGGGAACGCTACAACAAGATTGTTGACATCTGGACCCACACCACCGACAACATCTCCGAGGCCATGTACAGGGGCCTCGCGAGCTCAGTGGGCGCGAAGGGGATGAATCCCATCTTTATGATGGTTGACTCCGGAGCCCGCGGCAGCAAGCAGCAGATCAGGCAGCTCGCGGGGATGCGCGGGCTGATGGCAAAGCCATCTGGCGAAATCATTGAATCCCCGATCACCTCTAATTTCCGTGAGGGACTGAGCGTGCTGGAGTATTTCATTTCAACGCACGGCGCGCGCAAGGGGCTCGCCGATACCGCGCTGAAGACAGCCGACTCGGGGTATCTCACGAGGCGCCTCGTCGATGTCGCCCAGGATGTCATCGTGACCGAGGATGACTGCGGCACGCTCAACGGCATCACCATCAAGGAGATTCACGAGGGGGAGGATGTGGTGGTCTCCCTCAAGGAGCGCATCGTTGGCCGCACCAGCCTCGAGGACATTGTGGAACCAGTCTCCAGAGAGGTGCTCATCAGGGCCAACGAAGAGGTCAGCGAAGCCCTCGCGGACCGTATCGATGCGATGGGGGTCGAACAGATCAAGATACGCTCGGTCCTCACCTGCGAGTCGAAGTCGGGCGTGTGCAGAAAGTGCTACGGGTACGACCTGGCCAACGGCCGCGAGGTCGAGTTGGGGACGGCGGTCGGTATTATCGCCGCGCAATCGATCGGGGAGCCGGGGACGCAGCTCACGATGAGGACCTTCCACATCGGCGGTACGGCGAGCCAGATCTTCAAACAGCCCCAGATCGCCGCCAAGGCCGACGGCATACTCAAGTCCCACAACCTGAAGGTCGTGCTCAGCAAGGAGCAGACCCGCATCGTGGTCAACAAAAACGGGACGATCAGGATCCACGAGATCATCCAGGACAGCCAGGGGAACATCCGCGAGGGACGCGAGCTCGAGAGCTACACTGTTCCCGTGGGGGCGGTACTCGGCAGGGGGGACGGCGAGAAGGTTCGGAAGGGCGAGGTTTTTATCAGATGGGATCCCTACAATACGCCGATTCTCACGGAGAAGGACGGCCTGGTCGAATTTATTGATATTCAGGAAGGGGTAACCATGAGGAAGGAGGCCGATGAATCAACCGGGCTCATCGGCCGCGTCATCATCGAGCACAAGGAGAACCTCCACCCGCAGATTGTGATCACGAGCAAGGACCGGAAGGAAGTGCTGGGATATTACACCATCCCTCCAGGGGCTCATATCATGGTCGATGAGGGCGACTTTGTCACCCAGGGCAGCCTGATCGCGAAGAGCCCGCGGAAAATCAGCAAGACAAAAGACATCACCGGTGGCTTGCCCCGTGTCGCTGAGCTTTTTGAGGCGAGGCGTCCGAAGGATGCCGCGGAGATCGCGAAGATCGATGGGATCGTCGAGTTCAGGGGGACGTTCAAGGGCCGCCGCCGCCTCGTGGTCAGGAATGAAATCACCGGCGTCGAGGAGGAACACCTCATTCCCTTCGGGAAACACCTCGTGGTGTACAAGGGAGACCAGGTGGCAAAAGGCCAGCAGCTCACCGAGGGCCCGATCGTGCCCCAGGAGCTCCTCCAGGTCTGTGGCCCGAAGGAACTCCAGGAGTATCTGGTCAATCAGGTTCAGGAGGTCTATCGTCTCCAGGGCGTTGAGATCAACGACAAGCATATCGAGGTCATCATCAGGCAGATGCTGAGGAAGGTGCGTATTGTAGACCCCGGCGACAGCGAGTTCCTCTTTGGCGAGCACATGGATAAGCACATCTTCGAAAGGGAGAATGAGCGCTTACTCAAAAAGGACAAGAAACCGGCGGAGGCCTCACCGCTCCTCTTGGGCATTACGAAGGCTTCGCTGGGGACCGAGAGCTTTATCTCCGCCGCGTCGTTCCAGGAGACCACCCGTGTGCTCACGCACGCGGCCGCCACGGGCAGGACGGATGTGCTCCACGGGTTCAAGGAAAACGTGATCATGGGGCATCTGATACCGGCGGGCACTGCGTTCAAGACGTATCGGCAGATCGATGTGATCCCTCTCGTTGAGGCCAAGACGGCGGATCGGATTCTCGGGGGCGCGGTTCCCGAACAAGCTCCCGCGGAGAAGGCTGCGGCCACAGAAGCGCGTCCCGCTGCGACCGGGCAGAAGAAGAAGGCGCCAAAGGAAAAAAAGAAGAGCGCGAAGAAGAAAAAGGGAAAGTGAATCCGCGAAGGGGTGAAAGCGAGGTAGTGGAACCATGCCGACGATCAATCAGCTTGTGAGGAAAGGGAGACAGAGGCAGAGGAGGAGAACGAAATCCCCCGCCCTCATGCAGTGCCCACAGAAAAGGGGGGTCTGCCTCCTGGTGAAGACACAGACGCCCAAGAAGCCCAATTCGGCGCTCCGCAAGGTCGCGCGGGTGCGGCTGATGAATGGCATGGAGGTCACGGCGTATATACCCGGCGAGGGGCACAACCTCCAGGAACACTCGATTGTCATGCTCCGCGGCGGAAGGGTGAAAGATCTCCCCGGTGTCCGCTACCATATTATACGTGGAACCCTCGATGCGGGTGGTGTTGAGGGCCGGAAGCGGAGCCGTTCGAAATACGGGGCCAAAACACCGAAGTAAGAGGTAGTTAGTAGCTAGTAACTAGTAGTTAGGAGATGGGCGTCAGGCAGCCCTAACTACCAACTACTAACTACCAGCTACTGGGAAAAGGAGAGCGATGTCACGACGACGCAGGGCGATAAAAAGGCGGGTCTCGGTTGATGTGAGATTCAAGAGCCCGCTGGTCGCGCGATTTATCACGAGCCTGATGAGGGACGGGAAGAAGAGCCTCGCGGAAAACATCTTTTATTCAACCCTGGGCCTAATCGAGCAGCGGGTTCAAGATCTCCCCCCGCTCAAGGTTGTCGAGAAGGCGGTAGAGAGGGTCAAGCCCTTCCTCGAGGTCAAGTCGCGAAGGGTGGGGGGCGCGACCTACCAGATCCCCATAGAAGTCAGACCTGACAGGCAGGTGGCGCTTGCCCTGCGATGGATCATTACCTTCGCGCGCGGCCGCAAGGGAAAACCGATGCAGGAACGGCTCGCCGCCGAGCTGCTGGATGCATATAAGGGGGAGGGCGCCTCGGTCAAAAAGCGTGAGGATACGCACAAAATGGCTGAGGCGAATAAGGCATTTGCGCACTACAGATGGTAGGCGGGAAGGTAGGGATGCGTTCCAGCACAGTTTCAGATAGACCCCGCGGCGCACAGGGAGCGGACCAGGACGGCACTATGTCATCAGCGTTAGAGAAAATAAGGAATATAGGCATCATGGCACATATAGATGCCGGCAAGACTACCGTCACGGAGAGGATCCTCTTCTATACGGGGAAGACGTACAGACTGGGCGAGGTGGACGACGGGACTGCGACCATGGACTGGATGGTCCAGGAGCAGGAGAGGGGGATCACCATCACTTCTGCCGCGACCACCTGTGCCTGGGAGGACCACCATGTAAATATTATCGATACCCCCGGCCACGTGGATTTCACAGTGGAGGTGGAGCGCAGTCTCAGGGTGCTCGACGGCGTGATCGCGGTATTTTGCGGTGTTGAGGGGGTGGAGCCCCAGTCGGAGACAGTCTGGAGACAGGCAAACCGCTATCATATCCCCAGGCTCGCGTTCGTGAACAAGATGGACCGCGTGGGCGCGCACTTCGATTTTGCGGTGGAGAGGATGCGCGAACGGCTCGCTGCCAACGCCGTGCCGATCCAGATCCCCCTGGGGGTGGAGGCGGAGTTCAGTGGCGTGGTGGATCTCATCACGATGAAGGCGATCGTATATGACGAGGAGAGCCTGGGCGCCCGGTTCCGCGAGGGGGATATCCCGGGTGCCGTGCGTGATCGCGCGGCGCAGAGCCGCGAGAAGCTCCTCGAGGCGATCGCGAGTGAGGACGAGAAGTTTTTCGAGCTGTTCGTCGCGCACCGTGGTTTTTCAGAGTATGATATCAAGGCGGCCCTGAGGAGGCTCGTGATCGCGAACCGGATCGTGCCGGTGCTCTGCGGCTCGGCGCTCAGGAACAAGGGGATACAGCACCTCCTGAACGCAGTGGTCGACTACCTCCCCTCGCCGCTCGATGTGCGGCCGGTGACGGGAGCAACTCCGAAGACGGGTGAGGTTATCGAGCGCACGGCCGATCCGAAGCAGCCGCTCGCGGCGCTCGCCTTCAAGGTGATGTCGGACAGCTTTGTGGGGAAGCTTGTCTATCTGAGGGTCTATTCCGGGATACTGAAGAAGGGCGCGCAGGCGTACAACTCCGTGACGATGAAGAGAGAAAGGGTGGGGCGGCTCCTTGTGATGCACGCCAACCACAGGGAAGAGGTGGAGCAGGCATTGGCGGGAGACATCGTCGCAGTGGTGGGACTCTCAAAAACGGTCACCGGCCACACGATCTGCGACGAGCGCCACCCGATTGTGCTCGAATCCATGCAGTTTCCGGAGCCGGTGATTTCGATGGCAATCGAACCGCGCACCAAGGCTGACAGGGAAAAACTCACGATGTCCCTGCGGCGACTCGCGGAGGAAGATCCCACGTTCAAGATGAAGACGAACGAGGAGACCGCTCAGTTGATCATATCCGGCATGGGTGAGCTGCACCTCGATATCATAAAGGACAGGCTGCTGAGAGAGTTCAAGGTCTCCGCGAGGGTGGGCGCGCCCGAGGTGGCGTACCGTGAAACGATCACCATCCCCTCCAGCGGAGAGGGAAAGTTCATCCGTCAGTCGGGGGGGAGAGGGCAGTACGGGCACGTCATCATCGAGATTGCTCCCGGCGAGAAGGGAAGCGGAATTGTTGTGGAGAACGAGATCACAGGCGGGGCGATCCCGCGGGAGTACGTGCGGGCGGCCACCGCGGGGATCAGGGATGCGTGCTACACCGGCCCTCTGGGCGGTTACTCCATGGTGGACATGAAGATTGTCATCAAGGACGGCTCCTACCACGAGGTGGACTCATCGGACATGGCGTTCCAGATCGCGGGCTCGCTGTCGCTCAAGGACGCGGTACGCAGGGGGAAGCCGGTGTTGCTGGAGCCGATCATGGACGTGGAGATCACCACGCCGTCAGAATATCTCGGCGATGTCATCAGCGACGTGAACGCCCGGCGGGGAAAGGTGAGGGAAATGGAGTCCCGGGTGGGCACGAACATCGTCCGCGCCTCCGTACCGCTGGCGGAGCTGTTCGGCTACGCGACCGCCATCAGGTCGCTGACGAGTGGTCGCGCGTCGTATTCGATGGAGCCGCGCTGTTTCGAGAAGATTCCGAAGCACAGGGAGGAGCAATTGCTGAACTGTGTGCCAAAATAGCTGTTTAAATAGTTCAAGTCGTTCAAGTCGCGAGACGTCTTGCGATTTCAACGACTTAAACGATTTAAGCGATTTAAGCGATTTAAACAGGATCAGTTGAACGGGAGATAGTATAGGCATCAAAGATATAGCTGGGTCACTGATAGAGTCAGGAGGGAGCCATGGGCAAGGAAAAATTTGAGCGTACGAAACCGCACGTGAACGTGGGGACGATCGGCCACGTGGAC
>JAPLCX010000003.1 GCA_026392035.1 Candidatus Auribacterota bacterium
GCGCTCGCGAAACTTGCCGCATAGCGTTTCGGCGCAAAATGCAGGCTTCTTGGCCTGCTGATGCATTATAAAAGTGTTCCTGTAGCCGTTTTTGAATAACGGCTCAAGCGAGTTCTGTCTTATAAAAGTGCAAAACTACAGATAAACAAACAACCTGATATTAAAAGGAGAAAAGAGCGTCACTGGTTTCAGCTTTGGGTTACAGAAAGTTACTCTGTGCGCCAACTGGTCATGCATTCCGGTTTTAGCCGCGCCAAGCTTCACCGGATCAAAAATTATTGGCTCAATCAAACGCCCAATGAGATTCAGGACCTTAGCTCGTATAAGCACGTTATCCTTGATGGAACCTACTTTCATAAAGACGGTTGTCTGGTAACCATGATGAGCGCTAACCCACCCATGATACTTTCAAATTTGTACGTGCCCAAAGAAGGCTTTACAGCACTGTATCGGTGGTTTTTAAGTCTTAAAGCGCGCGGTCTGGATCTCCTTGCCATTACATCTGATGGGGAACGTTCAACGCTTCGGGCTATCGATAAAGCATGGCCGTATGCAAAAATCCAACGATGCCTTTACCACATCCAGCATGAGGGATGTCGCTGGCTTCGCAGTTATCCCAACACCCAGCCTGGTAAAGAACTTCGGCAGCTGCTTCTAACGCTTACGAGGATCAAATCTGTCAAAGAACAAAATGAATTCATTCATGCTTACAAAGCATGGCTGGCCAGACATTGGCCATTCGTGCTGTCTTTGCCCATGAACATCAAGGCAAATGTCGATCTTAAAAGAACGATTACGCTGCTGAACAATGCACTACCAAACATGTTCCATTACCTGATGGATCCGTGTATTCACGCCACAACCAATGCTCTTGAAGGATGGCATTCAAGAATCAAACGAGCTTATAGACAACACGCCGGAATGAGACAGATTCATAAAATCCAATTCTTAAGGTGGTTTTCATGGTTCAAAAACCAACAAAAAACCAACAATCTATGAGTATTTCACCCGCAATGACAAGATTGCGAAAGTTATCTTTGAGCCGGCACACTAGATGCCCATAGCAATTTGTGTTCTTTATCATTCAAACGATTCAAACAGCTCAAACTCTCTCGATATGATGCATTCAGGAGAAACTCGATATGAGTGGTGAAATCGAGGTGCGGCAGGTTTCGGAGTTCCTGTGGGAAATTCCTAAAAGCGATGAGATGCGTGTGCCCGGGAGAATCTATGCCGACCGCGCGATCATCGACCAGCTCATGGCCGACCAGCCCAAGGCACGAGAGTGGAACGCGCTCCTCCAGGTGAAGAATGTCGCCTGCCTGCCCGGCATCCAGAAATACTCGCTCGCCATGGCTGATATCCACCCCGGCTACGGCTTCCCCATCGGGGGGGTCGGCGCGTTCGATACAAAAGAGGGCATCGTCACCGTCGCCGGCGTTGGCTTCGACTGCAACTGCGGCGTGCGCACCCTGATCACTCCCCTCTCCAGGGTCGAGGTGGAGAAGAAAAAAGCAGAACTCGCGGAGGCGCTCTACCGGGGCATCCCCGCCGGGCTGGGATCGGAAGGTGATTTCAGGCTGAACAAGCGCGAGATAGAAAACGTGCTGCGCACAGGCGCCCGGTTCTCTGTCACACGCGGGTACGGCACTGAGGCCGATCTCGAATTCATCGAGGAGAACGGATGCATCGCGGGAGCGAAGCCGGAGAACGTGAGCGATAAGGCAAAGGAGCGGCAGTTCCGCCAGGTGGGCACGCTCGGCTCAGGCAATCACTACCTCGAGGTTCAATACGTGGACGAAATCTATGATGAGGCGACGGCGCGTGTCTACGGGCTTGAGAAAGACTCAGTAGTGGTCTCAATCCACTGCGGGAGCCGCGCGCTCGGCCACCAGATCGGCACCGATTACCTCGTCAAGCTGAAGCGGGCGAGCCAGAAATACAATATCCCCATCCGCGAGCAGGAGCTCGTGGGGGCGCCGATCGAGAGCCCCGAGGGGCAGGAATACATCTCGGCCATGTTCTGCGGAATCAACTGCGCATTCGCCAACCGCCAGGCGCTCGCGCATTTGACGAGAGGGTGTTTCAGCAGGGTGTTCGGCACCGATCACGCTCTCATCCGCATGCTCTACGACGTGGGGCACAATACCGCCAAATTTGAAACGCACACCGTGGACGGGAAGAACAAGCGGCTCCTTATCCACCGCAAGGGTGCCACGAGGGCATTCGCCGCGGGGAGCACGGAGATCCCCGCGGCATACAGGAGCGTGGGGCAGCCGGTGCTCGTCGGCGGGACGATGGGAACATACTCGTTCATCCTGAGGGGGACTGAAAAAGGGATGGCGGAGACCTTCGGGAGCACCGTGCACGGCGCGGGGAGACTCAAGTCGCGCACGCAGGCGAAGCGAGAGTACCGCGGGGAGAAAATAGTCGGTGAGCTGCGCTCCAGGGGGATCATCGTGAGGGCGCACAGCCTCCCCGGCACGGCCGAAGAGGCCCCCGGCGCGTACAAGGATGTGCGGGAGGTGGTGGAGGTGATGGAGGGCGCGGGGGTCAACATAAAGGTCGCCCGCCTCCGGCCAATGATATGCGTTAAAGGATAAGTTAGCCACGGATCTGCGCGGATTATTGCTGATATCCACTGATTTCAGTTTTCCGAGAAAGATGAATCTGATGAGCAAAGGAACACTCAAGCACGGTGAAATTACCGATCTGATCATTAAAGGCCTCTATGAAGTCTATAACGAACTTGGAAGCGGATTTCTCGAATCGGTTTACGAGAACGCCCTCTATATCGTGTTGAAAGGCTATGGATTAGCTGTTGAGAAACAGAAGGGCATTGACGTTCATTTTCGAGGGAATATCATCGGTGAATTCCGCGCTGACTTGATCGTGAACGACACAGTGATTGTTGAAGCAAAGGCCACCGAATCCCTTGCCCCTGCCCATGATGCCCAACTCATAAATTACCTGAAATCCACAAGGATCGAGGTGGGATTGTTGATCAATTTTGGAAGTGAACCTGAATTCAAGCGCTATATTCTTGATAACACCAGGAAGAGATCATTAGCCTGTCATAATCTGTAATGATCTGTGCCAATCCGTGGTAAGAAGGTGCATTGTGAAAGAAGCGATGTTGTGGAAGAAGGCGGACGGCGGCAAGGTGGACTGTCTCCTCTGCGAGTTTCATTGCAAGATCGCCGAGGGTAAACGGGGATTGTGCTGCGTGCGGGAGAACAGGGGGGGCATGCTCTACAGCCTGGTGTACGAAAAGGCCATATCCTCGGCCGTTGACCCGATCGAAAAGAAACCGTTCTTCCACTTTCTCCCCGGGAGCAGCTCCTTCTCCATCGCCACCGTCGGCTGCAACTTCCGATGCCTGCACTGCCAGAATTTCACCATATCGCAGCTCCCGCGGGACCACCATGGGCGCCTGGAGGGAGAGGAACTGCCCTGCGCGAAGGTCGTCGACCTTGCCGCGCACCATGGCTGCGCCAGTATTTCCTACACCTACACGGAGCCGACCGTATTCCTCGAATACGCCCATGACACGGGCATTCTAGCGAAGGAGCGTGGCCTCAAGAACAACTTCGTGACAAACGGCTACATGACTGTCGAGGCGCTCGAGGTTATGCGCGGGTGGCTCGACGCGGCGAACGTGGACCTCAAGGGATTCGACGAGGAGCGGCACAGGCGCAGGACCGGCGCGAGCATTGAGCCGGTGAAGAGAAACATCCGCCTGATGAACACAATGGGGATCTGGGTCGAGGTCACCACCCTCGTCATCCCGACGGAGAACGATTCAGACGAGGAGCTCCGCGGGATCGCCGAATTCCTCGCCTCGGTGGACGCGGGGATCCCCTGGCACGTGAGTGCCTTCCACCCCACCTACAAGATGATGAACCTCCCGCGGACGCCGGTGAGTACCATATTGCGCGCGTGTAAAATAGGAAAAGATGCCGGGCTCCGCTACGTGTACGGCGGCAACATCCCCGGAGAGGAGTGCGAGAACACCCATTGCTACAGCTGCGGGGCGCTGCTCATCAGGCGGTGGGGATTCGAGGTTATCGAGAACAATCTCAGGAAGGGGGCGTGTCCGAAGTGCGGGGCAAGGATTGACGGGGTGTTTTAACTTAGCCGCGGATCGACGCAGATGAGCGCGGATATGACCTACAGCCTAAAGTTGAAGGCCAAAAGTTAAAAGTGATTTTAGGCTCACTACCTTACACATCAGGCTGTTTTTACAATCTGCGCTTATCCGCGCAAATCCGCGGCAAAAAACAGATCACATAATGAAAATTGATGACTACAGTTTTGGAAGGATAGTCATCGGCGGGAAAGAATACCACGGCGATGTCATTGTGTTCCACGACCATGTGCGCCCCGACTGGTGGCGCACGGCGGGCCACAGCCTCCACAGGGAAGATATTGAAGAGATCCTCGCGGCAAAACCGCACACGCTCATCATCGGCTGCGGCGCGGTCGGGATGCTCCGCATTCCCGCAGAGACAAAGAATCTCCTCGATGCACTCAGCATCCACCTCATCGCGTTCAGGACATCCGCCGCCTGCAAGGAATACAATGCGCACGCTGAGGATGCAGTGGTAGTGGGCGCATTCCACCTCACGTGTTAAACCCGGAGTTTCTAAGCTGCTGTAGAAGCAAGAGACACATACACTCTTGTCCAAAATAGGAGTCAAATAACCTGAGATAAAAAGCCTCCATGATGAGGTAAGATGGAGTTCTCACACAACCATCGGAGCGGTGCACGCGCACCGCAACACCACATCAAGGAGGCGTCATCATGATACGGGT
>JAPLCX010000004.1 GCA_026392035.1 Candidatus Auribacterota bacterium
GATATGCCTTCGGGGCCATTCAGACCACGCGCGGATGTCCGCTGAATTGCAGTTTTTGCAGCGTGACGACGTTCAACGGGGCCCGCTACCGGCAGCGACCCATTCCGGATGTCGTGCGGGAATTCCAATCAATCCGCGAGAGACATGTTCTGGTGGTGGACGACAACCTCATCGGCACGCGCCCCGAACACATCGCCCGCGCCAAGGACTTGTTCCGCGCCCTGGCCAAGGCGAACCTGCGGAAGAAATGGGTTGCCCAGGCCACCATAAACTTCGCCGATGACGAAGAGCTCCTGGCGTTGGCCGCGAAGGCCGGCTGCAGCGGCGTCTTTATCGGCTTTGAAACCCCCACGCCGGAAGGGCTCCTGGAACTTGGCAAGAAATTCAATCTTCTAAAAAATCGGGACTTCCGCGCCTCCGTGCGGCGCATACAGCGGCACCGCATTCTGGTCGTGGGTTCCTTTATCATAGGTCTGGACATAGACGAACCGGGCATCGGCATATGCATCGCCGAAGCGGCCAGCCAGTACGGCGTGGACCATCTCAACGCGCTGTTTCTGACACCCTTGCCAGGCACGCGCCTGTGGGACCAGATGAAATCGGAGGGCCGCATCGCCCTCGATCTGTTCCCGGAAGACTGGAAATAC
Source organism: Candidatus Auribacterota bacterium (assembly GCA_026392035.1). Classification (NCBI taxonomy): domain Bacteria; kingdom Pseudomonadati; phylum Candidatus Auribacterota; species Candidatus Auribacterota bacterium. The sequence continues at coordinate 648 of JAPLCX010000004.1, forward strand.
TACACGCTGACATTCCCGGTGGCCCGGTATAAGCATTTGTCGCTGGACGACATCCTCCGGGAAAATATCTACTGCAACCGGAAATTCTATTCCATGCCGCGCATTCTGCGCAGGATGTGCAGCAGCGTGTGGCATCGCCGCGAGCCGCTGATCAGCCTGGTGGCCAATCTCTCATACAGGGGCAACAGCCTTATGGATTACAAGGCATACGCGGACTTCAAGCGCCAACAGGGCCACAGGTGGAGTGTCCTAACGACCGGATAATGAGACCGTGATTTTAGCAAACCCGACGGCACTCTGGGAAAGAAGTGCCGGGATGGAATCATGATAACAGCCGCCGCTGCATGTCCTTGGCTCCCTGCCTCGCCCCCGCGTACAGCCGGCGCGCCGTCAGGAGAGGGACTTTTTACGAATCGGGTACAAATCCCGCCACTGCGTAGAACCCATGACATGTACAACTTGCTCGTTAGCGAATGTAACCTGCCCTTTAATTATAGATGGAACCTTTTGGGTGGGGCAGGCTATCCCCTGACTACGGGGACGGACCTCCTGCGAGATATTTTGCGCTGGACGGGATGGAATGAGGGAGTACAATAGACGCAGGAGAAAGGAGGCGATTGAAACGGTCGTCGCGATGTTCGTGGCGGAGCTCGACACGGTGCGCCGCCACACCAGGAGAACGGTCGACGCCCCGTGGCGTCACGCCGTCGAAATGTGGTTACTCCGAGAGAAGATCATCACCGGACTGGCTCAATGCACCCTATCAGACGTCTGTTGACACGATCACCTCTCGTAATCAACTAAACCTGGCTTTTGGCTAATTTGGACAGTAGTGGTAAAGAAGTGTTAGTGACACCACACCAGGGATGGCAGTCATCCCAGCCACCTCGTAAATTGAGAGACCAGATATTACCACGGAGGAAGATTATGCACTCATTTGAGGACATTATTCACTTTCTCAAGAGTACCCCCGTAACCATGTTGCTTGTGATCACTGTTATTCCAAGCAGTGGCGGCCAACCATCTATGCAAGAAAGCAAGTCTCCGCCCACCGGGAGCCAGCCCCGCCTGATCTTTTCAACCTATCTGGGAGGATCAACACCCTGTGACTCTTGCAGCAATGCTCTGACCTTCGCTCAGAACGCCGCCAGCGACACCCAGGGGAACATTTACGTGACAGGCGCCACCCAGGTCTCTGACCTTCCCGTGCTGAACGCCTGGCAACCGACCCCCTGGGCAAGCAGCACGATGTCGGCTTTCGTGGCGAAGTACGAGCCCGCTGGCAACTTGCTCTGGTGCACCTACTTGGGTGGCAACAAGCAAAGCATGGGCATAGGGGTTGCTACCATGCCGGATGGCGGAGTTGCCGTCGCCGGCCTGACAAGCTCGGATGCATCGGGACCGTTCCCTACCATAAGCGCCTTCCAGACACAGAACAACGGACAGTCGGATTACTTCGTTACCGTATTTGATGCGAGCGGCAACATGCGGTACTCGACGTACCTGGGTGGCAGCGGCGTGGAGGGCGGGCCGGGAGAAGTATTTGTCGATGACGGCAGTAACGGTAACAACATCGCGGTAGACCCGCAGGGCCTGGTGTACGTCACGGGGGTGACCCCCTCCGGCGGAGGAGGAGGAGCGATCAAATTCCCGGTGACACCGAACGCCATCCAACCAGACCTCAGCGGGCCGACGGATGCCTTCTTGGTTATCGTCGACCCGAGCAAGAGAGGCGCATCCTCATTGGTCTATTCAAGCTTTCTCGGCGGCGATCACGGGGAGCAGGGGCACGGCGTTGCGGTGAACGCCAGCGGCAGCCAAATAACCTTGGCCGGCTATACCAGATCCTCAAACTTTCCCACCACCACCAATGCGTACCGAAGTTCCCCTGCGCCATCGGGCTACCTCAGTAACGGCTTTGTAACCCAGTTCGCATCAAGTCTACCCGGTGACGAATCTTCTCTATATACGATGCTTTATTCCACATACCTGGGGGCTGATGCAAGCGACGCCCGGGATGACACGTACGGCATGGTTCTGGATCCAAAGGGACTTATTGTAGCCACAGGTCGCACGCAGTCGGCAGGCTTTCCGATGATCAAGCCGCCCGTGCCCACCATCTACAGCAGCGCCTCCTATCTCGAGGCGGGCACGTCAGGAGATGAGCCCTACCTGGTGAAGATCGATCCTTCCTTACAGGGAGAGGCATCACTCGTCTATTCTACCTTTCTGGGAGGCGGATCGCCCCAAGGAAAGTGGGGCTCCTTTTGCACCAGCGTGGCCGTCGATTCGGAAGGCACGGCCTATGTTGGCGGGGAGACCATTTCTCCGGGGGTAGAATACACACCTTCCAGTGAACCTGTTGAAGCTCCATCCCTGTTTCCGTATACCGAAGACGCACTATTCCCGGCTCTCCAGGGGGAATATGACGCCATACTTATGCAAATCAGCCCAGACGGCGCCACGTTAGGCTACTCCACCTTCCTCGGCGGGAAGGAAAATGACCGCACCTATGGACTGGCCGTCGATCCTGCTGGTAACATAGTCCTGACAGGACTCACCTTCTCTTCTGATTTCCCGCTGGAGAATCCGGCGCAGACCTGGCCGGGCAACACAGGTAATCAGAATGCCTTCGTGACAAAACTCGGGATAAAGCAAGGGCCAACACCGACTACCACTCCCACGCCCACGCCGACGCCAACACCCTCCAAACTTAATGTGATCGTGAGCAGCCAGACTCCGCGCCCGGGTGATACATTCACCGTAGATGTCGAGCTCCAGCCGGTCGCGGGGGCATTCGACGCGTACGGGGGTATCGTGATGCCCAACGGGCAGTTTTATTCGTTCAGGCCGGGCGGGGGATTGCAGAAGGGCCTGAGGGCGCTCGCATCCAAGGTCAAGGGATTGCGCAGCGCATACTCTGCCCGCCTTTTCACGGGCACAGTTCCAAACGCCGCGGGGACATACCTAATCACCGTGGGTCTTGTTCCGGAAGGAGTGGAGCCGAGCGTCGCCAATGCAATACCGGAATATATAGATCAGAAGATGGTGACGGTACAATAATTCAGGCAACGCCGCTTTTTAGCACAGCGAGACAAATCTTCCGATGGCCTGATCTGACTCTGTGCAAGGATATCCTTACCACATCAATAATTGTCAACGCTCAGGGATATCCGTCGTCCCCGGCGAATGAATAGACGCTGCCACAGTTCGCGCCTCACGCTGTCAACCCAACCCGCTGCATGTTTCTGGCTCCCTGCCTCGCCCCCGCATACAGCCAGCGCGAGATCAGGATAGGAATACATTTTGAATCGGGTATAAATCCCGCCCCCGGACCCTGATTTCTCTGACACTCCCCGGAGCAGGGCCGGGCGGGGACTACGCCCCTGCTCACGGTTTATCCGGTTTAACGGGAATGCTGTTTGCCGAGACGGTCAGGGGGTGCGTGATGGAATCGAGGTATATCTCCTCGTCGCCCTTCCTGTAATTCACCGGGCAGAAGACGTAAACCGTGAAATTGTAATTTCCCTTCGGCAGCGACTCGATATTGGTGAGTTCAAATCCGGAATTGGCGATCTGCCCGATGAACTGGCACGGCTCGTCGGGTTTCGACTCGTCATCATGGTAATAGAGCCCCTTCTTTATCATACCCATCCCCGGGTCGAAAAGGGTAACGGTCATGAGCGTCCCCTGGGGGCCGTTCGCGATCTTCCAGCGATACTCTCCCCGGTCGAGCTTCTCCGCTTCCTCGCTTGGCTTTCCGGTGATCTCGAGGCCGCCTTTGTTCCGTTCGTTGTACCAGGTCATCCCCTTGGCGTTCCCGCTCAGATCATCGCTGATTCTCATTGACACGCTATGGGCTATGGACTGCAGATGGAACGGAATCTGGATGCGGGAGGGAAAAGAACAGTAGTAAGGGTAGTAGGAGCTGTCACTGTATAACGTGGCGCTGTGAATGGGACCGGCGAGGCGCAAGGCGCTCGTGACGCGCCGGGAGACCCTTACGGGCCCCTCAACATACCCGACCGGCACCGAGATGAAATCATTCTGCGACCACTTCTCCTTGCCGATGAGTTTGAGGTCTATTTTCAGGAGGAGCTTGTATAGGTCATAGATGTTCTTGCCGTTTCCGCCGGCGGCCGCGCTCTGGGAGAAGTAGCTCGGGACCTGTATCGCCTTCCTGTAGGGGAAGCCGACGGTGTAATAAATGCTCGTGACCCAATCCTTCTTCGGGTCGTACTTCACGTAGTCCACTTCCGACCGGGGGGCCTTCCCCTCGAACGTGAAGAGGTAGAAAAAGGCGTCGGGGCCGCCCAGGGGATCGGCAACCTTGATCTCCGCCCCCCCGGTCGCTCCGGCCGGCAGTGCCTCGCCCTTCATCCTCTCGCCCGCGTCCTGATACAGGAAGACTATATCGTCCTTGCCGTCGAGCTTCCCGTCGAGCTTCGCCGTCGTCCCCCCCTCGTATTTTGTATAGACGAGGTCCCCGTTCTTGTCCCTCTCGTCGATCTGGAAGGGGACGACCTCGAGTTTCCCGCCCTTCATGGCGTAGCCCCCGATCCGCTCCAGGAGAATCCCCAGGAGACCCGGCGCCTCGCTGCCCTTGGAAACCACCACATCGCTCATTCTCTTCGCGGCCCCTTTCGGAGCGCCGAAGAGAGCGGCCGCCATGATGAAGAATACGATCGAGACAACTCCCGCCACGAAACCCGGTTTTACTTTACGATACATCTGGCGCTCCTTTCTCTGAAATGGAGATTAGTATACCATCCCATGCCGATAGTTATAACTCCATCATACATCCGGCGTCGACGCCCATCACGCCGTCAGTCCCACCCGCTGCATGTCTTTAGCTCCCTGTCTCGCCCCTGAATACACCCGGCGCGCCGTAAGGACAGGGACGCTGTACGAATCGACTACGAATCCCGTCCCCGCTACCAACAAGTGGATCGCGCCATAAAATCGATTGATGTTGGGTTTATCGCAATTGGGCGGTATTATGGGTATATGAGGGATGTAAAAGAGCCGGCATTCTGATACAATCAGCAAATAGCTTTGTTGGCCGTGGCTGCCTAGCGCTGCTGCTGCAAAAGGAAGAATAATGAATGTGATTGAGAATACCGATTCCTGGATGCCCCATGGGAAAGTCGGAGCCGATATCCCGATTACACCGCAAGAGAAATTCGTCAACTGCGTGTATTCATCGCTGGATGAAGCGATTGCATGCGGGCTGGACCAGCTGCGTAGCGGAGACGGCATCATCCCCACGTGCACGTGTGGATGTTCACACTGCTGCCGGAATCATATCGTTACGAACGTTGCGGAGGCCCACGCCTTGGCGCAATATATCAAGCGGGAATTTTCGATCGGCCAGATAAGCAGCCTTCTGATACGAACGAAACAATGGCATGAATGGAATGATTACAGGCCGGGCAGTTATCCGTCGGCCAACATCCGCGAGCAAACAGATCTTTCCAGCTACGACCATTGCTGTCCTCTGCTGGTAAACGGCACGTGCAGCGCCTATCCCGTGAGACCGGTCGTGTGCCGGACCCATTTCGTCTGTTCTGATCCTCAATCGTGCCGCCGTGCGGTGAACGATCCGGGATATACCAAAAACCCTCCGGCGAAGATCACATCCGTGGTGACGGCCGCGCGTCCGTTTGCAAAGGCAATAAGCGATCATATCGAAGCGACGGGCGTGGATTCCTGCCGGACAATGATGCTTCTCCCCCATTCGTTGGCGATTGAAATGGGTTGGGATTTCGCCAAAGCGCGATGATATATTATAAAGGAGAGTTACTCTTATGAATAAAATGGACAAAAGTGAAAGAAGCTTTTACGGATTAGGGATTGCGCCCGGTTTGCTCGACATCCTGGAGTCGTTCAAGTTCACCGTTCCGACTCCTATCCAGGAGAAGGCGATCCCGATTGCCATCGGGGGCAATGATGTCATCGGGGTCGCCCAGACCGGCACCGGTAAAACGCTCGCGTTCGGGATCCCGATGATTCAGCGCCTGGCCCAGGGGAAGGGAAGAGGGCTTGTGCTGGTGCCGACCCGGGAACTTGCCATTCAGGTCAACGAGAGCATGGTGAAGCTCGCCCATGTCTTTAAAATCAAGACCACAGTAGTGATCGGCGGCGAATCAATGTTCAATCAGATCAAGCGGCTCCGGGAAAACCCCCGGATCATCATCGCGACACCCGGCCGGCTCAACGATCATCTCAGACAGCGGCAGGTGAAGCTTAATGATGTAAGCATCCTGGTTCTCGATGAGGCGGACCGGATGCTCGATATGGGCTTTCTCCCGCAGATCGAGAGTATTCTCAAAGTGATTCCGAGAGAACGGCAGACCATGCTATTCTCCGCGACGATGCAGCCGTCTGTTCTGAAGATCGCGTCAAGCCACATGAAGCTGCCGGTCCGCACCGAGATCGCCCCCTCGGGAACGGCCGCGGAGCACGTGACTCAGGAGATATTCGTGGTCAAGAAGGATCTCAAGGGGAAACTCCTCGGGCAACTGCTCAAGCAGTACACCGGATCCACCCTGCTTTTTGTGCGGACCAAACGCTCCGCCGGCCGCGTGGCGAAGTTGCTCCGCTCCATGGGCCATGCCGCCGCGGAAATCCACGCGGACCGGTCGCAGGCACAGCGCAAGGAGGCCCTCCGTGGGTTCAAGACAGGCCAATACCGTATTCTTGTGGCCACGGACATCGCCGCGCGCGGCATCGATGTACTGGCAATTGAGCTCGTCATCAATTTCGACCTCCCCGATGATACAGGGAACTATGTGCACCGCATCGGCCGCACCGGCCGCGCTGGAAAGAAAGGGCATGCGATCACGTTGGCAACACCGGATCAGGGGAGGGACGTGAAGGATATAGAGAAGTTCATCCGTGCCGTGATCCCGGTCTCGGAGCATCCCGAGGTTCCCGGCGAGCGGTTCCACCATGGGCCCGGGAACAAGCCCGCCGCAAAAGGCGCGAAGGGCACGGGCTTCCACCACCCGCAGCAGTTCCGGCGCAGAGGATTCAAGCCCCGGTCGCGTTAAAAGCCTGGTGTCAGGGAGAAACAAGGTAAAATATTAACTCTTGCCGGACGGATGAATTATCAAGATTAAAGATTTGACCCCAGGTGTGACAAATCAATTATAGACCCCACGCACGAACTCCCTCACCCATCTGATCAGGTAAGCTTGGTGTTTGGAAAGCGACAACTCATTCTCGCGCAAGAAGTTGGCACATCCGTCCAGCGCCGCCTGCACTCGGTCGCCGGCATCAGTCATAACAAAGTTCCCGTGTTATCCCCAAATCACCATAACCGCGGAATTTCCAGTGTTATGGTGGCCGCCTGACCGCCTCCCGTCAAGATTCTTCGGACTGCGTGTCTTCGGACTGCGAACAAGAAAAGCTTGACAGTAGCTCTCGTCGACAACATGCTTTGGGTGCAGGGGACTCGGGTGCCCCGGCAAACGGAGATTTGTGTAGAATAACACGTTAGCTCTTGTGATATAATTTCAACGGAGGTGCTTAAATTATGACCAGAGTTCAGTTGTTGGAACATGAAGTTAAAAAGCTAAACCGCCCCAGTTTGACCGTGTTCCGTAATTGGTTCCGCCGCTTGCCCGCCAAGATGACAGCGAAAACGTCCGCAGGACTCTCGAAATTGGACTCTCGAAATTGAAGCTGGATACTGCGGGCATTTGTGATATAATAGAGCCAGAGAAATGGGGGTGATCGGTTTCGACTGGTGTACGCGTGCGTCAGCTGCGTGCAGAGGTTGTCAGGAGGCCTCTCTAAACACCTGGCAAAACCATAACTGCAAACGAGCAGTTAGCACTAGCCGCTTAATTAAGCGGCTACGTCCTCCCGGGACTAGCCTGCAGGACCGGGAAGGACGCCGGAAGCAGGCTGGTTGTCGATTCGCTCCTCTGGGATCGGTAACCATCGTTAGTCAGAGGATAGCCGACCTGGTATCCCGCCCCGATGGAGACCAGGGTGGCGAAATCAAAGCGGGGCTACGCATGTAGATGCTGTCGCGGGTTTCCATCAGGACGCGGGTTCGATTCCCGCCACCTCCACCATAACTGCAGTGGAAAGTGAGAAGTGAAAAGGGGAAAGGGATAAGGGAGAAGTTATTTTTAGATGCCGCACCCTACCGTCAGCAACATTTCCTTCCCCCCGGTCGCGACCGCCGGCTCACTCACCATCAATACCCCCCGGGGCCCCGCCTACAAGAATGACTACGTCTTTGCGGCCCTCTTCGTAATTCGCGGTGCCGGGAGATTTGTGCGCACGGCCGGCCGCTCGAGAATTCAAACTTAATTCAGATCCGCTCGTGCGCCTGAAAGGCGCCTTAAGATCAGTCATGGCCTGAGATCCTCCGCTCATGGGTTATGGGATCTCATCCTGCGCCAGATGAGTATTGCCTGACTGATAATGAGGCAAAACGTGTGGACTTTACGCAAATTCCCACAATGTGCTGTAGCCGACACTTAAGTGTCGGCTACGAGGCATATGAAAGTACACACTTTTAAGCGCATCGCTGCCTGGCTGAGTAACCCCATTAACACTCTTGTTGTATGTGCGATTTTGATATAATTGCACCTATAGAGAAAGGGTGGGGCCTGTGCCGAGACAGTTGACATTTTCAATTATAGTAGTCATGGCTATGGGCGCTGCGGGGTGCGCTGATATCGCGAACACGCGCAATGTGGCCGCAGTCGGAACGCTGCTTGGAGCGGGCGCGGGTGTTGCAATCGGCGCAGCCACGGGCCATGTCGGCGAGGGAGTCATGCTCGGCTCGATGTTGGGCGGTGTGGGTGGGGCGGCCGCCGGCAGCGCATCGGATAATTATTTCAGGAAAAAGGCCGAGAAGGAGCTCCTGAAGGGCGTTGAGCAGGATATCAGGAGCGGCAAAGCCGCTGGTAAGGTCGAGGGGATCGGGCCGGGCCACTACGAGGTCGCCAAGAAGAGCAAGTGGGTTGATACCTCTCAAAAGAAGCGTGTCTGGGTTGAGGAGAAGGTCGTGGACGGAAAGGTCATAGATGCTCACTTTGAGGAGCGGTTGATCCCCTCAGGCCACTGGATCGAGGAGGACGAGAAGGTGTGGGTTGAGGACAAGCCCGCTCAGTCGGCCCGCATTCCCTGAAACTGCGCAGTGCCGCCTCGGCCTTCGGGGCCGGCCGCCAGGCTCACCATACGCGTATGAACTTCTTCAATTTCTTGAAACCACAACGTGCGATTTCGCCGAACCCATCCTCGCCCGAGGAGATGGTCGAGCATCGCCTGGAAGATGTCCGGCTGCGCTCCAACCGTCTGAAGCTGGAAAAGGCCCTGTTCGACATCCTCGCAGTTACCCTGGCCGTATTGTTCGCCTGGTATGTCCTCACGCGGATGGTGTCGCTCCCCTCCCTCATCCTGTATCTCTGCACGGGCGCGCTGATCGCCTTCGCTATCTTCCGGGTGCTCCGCGTGCGGAGCTGCTGGACAGACAAGGAGGATGCGGCCGCCCTCATGGACGGCGAGATGAAACTCAAGCAGCGCCTGGTGACGTTCATCGAGTACGCGTCCCATCAGGTGAAGCCGCGGCTCTATGACAGGCTCGCGGATGAGATCCTTTCCGACCTCAACACCCACAACATACGAAAAATCCTCCCGCACCGCGTGCCTCCCTCGGCGTATATCGCGCTGGCCATCGCCCTGGCTTTTTGTCTCGACATTTCACTCAGGTTGAGCGGCCGGGACATCGCGGGGACCGTCGCCGAAGGGGAAAAGAAAAAAGACCGCCTCGCGCTCCGGGAGGATGAAAAGGGAGGCGAGAGGCCGCCGACGCCGACGCCGCAGTCGAAAGGGGAGGAGCGCGGCGGCGCGGGCGCGCAGGAGGATATGGCGGCGCAGCGGAAGGAGCCGAAGCAGGTGGCGCAGATGAGAGAGGATCTCCGCCAAACGATGCAGAATATCTCGCAGCAGCTCGACCGGATGGAGAAGGGAGCGGAGGAGAGCGGCGGCGGGACATCAGGCGGGAAGTCTGCGCAATCCAAAAATGAGCAGGGCAGCGGAAAATCGCCGGCCGGCGGGGGTGCATCAAGTGGGGGGCCTCCTCCTTCTGGAAAGAATGAGCAGGGCGGCGGAAAATCGTCGAGCGGTGGAACATCGTCTTCCGGCCAGTCTCCCGGCGGAGAGCAACCCGGAGGTGAGCAGTCAACGGGAGGAGGCCAGCAGGGCGGCGGCGAGTCGGCGCAGCCACCGGGTGAACAGCGACGTGATGAATCAGCCGCAAAGGAGAAGGGTGATAAGCAAGGCGGTGGGCAATCTGCAAAGGAGAAGGGCGAGAAGGAGCAACAAGGTCAGAGCGGCTCCGGCAGCTCCGAGACCTCTTCCCAGCCTGACTCAGGTTCTTCGTCTGGACTGCAGACGGGAGATCGTTCACCAGGCGGCGGCGGGGGCATGGGAACTACACCCGCCGGAGGAGGAGCGGAGGGCGCGCGGGATAAAGAGAAGGGCAGTGGGAAGGCGAGCAGTGCGGGAACCGGGGAGAGCGGATCCGGCGGCCAGGGTAAGAGTGGAGCGACATCTGGAAAAGAGAAAGCGGCAGGAGGGGAGCGAGGCGGCACATCAGGCAGCGAGAGTGGATCTGGCGACGGGAATAAACCTCCCGGAGGAGAGTCTGCCGCCGGGGGAGGCGCTGGAGAGGGCGAAGGGATCAAAGGAGGCCTCAAGGGCCAGCGCGAGCAGGTCGGGGAGGCAGGGGCTTCGAAGGGGAGCGCCGCGGCCGGCAGGGGCGCCGAAGCTCAGTCAAAGATCGGTTCGAAATCAGGAATGGGCCAGGAGGGTGGAGAGGTTAAAAGTCAGAGCGAAAAAGGAGCGGCCGCTGGCGAGAAGGGAACTCCTGAAGCGAAGGGTGGAGCTGAGCCCTCTCGCGGGGCCCAGGCAGGGGGGGAACAGGGTGAGAAGCGCGCCACCGTTGAGGGGAAGGGTGCAAGAGAAGAAGGTGGTGCGGCAGGAAAGGAAGGCATCGGTAAGCCCGGCGAAAAAAAGGATGCGCGCGGAGAGGGTGGTGGCAATGCCCCTCCGTCGGGCCAGGGAACCGGTAAGGAGAGTCAAGGCCCAACCGGGGAACAACGGAGCGGCTCGCGAGAAGGTGAAATAACCGGCGCGGGCGGAAAGACGCCATCAGAAAGTGGTATGCCATCGGCGGCAGAGAAGGGCGCAGAGGGCAAAGGCCGGGAGGAGAAGGCGGGAGCCGGGGCCACAGGAGAAAATAAATTCGGATCGAAGGGTGAGAAAGAATCAGTGCGAGGAGCCGCCGGAGAAAAGGAGCGTTCAGAAAAAGCCCGGGGCATAGGTGCTGAAAAGGGGGAGGGGCAGGAGAGACTCCAGGAGAAGGGTGGCACTGGATCCGGTCAGAAGGAGGGGGCAACAGCCCCGCCCTCAAGCGCTCCTCAAGCCGAAAAGCAGGAAGCGCAAGGGCAGAGCGGGCACAAAGGTTCGGACGAGGCGGCATCGAGAACAGGGAGTCAAGGGTCTGCATCTGCCGCGGCATCGCAGAGAGGGGAAGGGCAGAAAGGGCAACAAGGTTTAAGTGGGGCAGCATCGAAAACAGGAAGCCAGGGAGCCGCATCTGGCCCCGCGCCGCAGAAAGCATCCGATGCGGAGAAGGGACGCGCTGGTGAGGGTACGGGCAAGCAGGGGACAGGCGTGACGGGCGCCGGCCGCGGGATGCATGACTCGAGTATCGCCGAAAAACCATTCGCTCCTCCAACTGAGGTCAAGGACAAGGTACACATCAAGCTCAGGGGAGAAGAGGACCAGTCGGGAAGATCCGCAAGGCGGCTCACGCTCTCCCCCGCTGAGAGCGGAGGGGAAGCCGCCGAGCAGGCGCCGGTCACCGGCGTGGATAGGGGAGCGCGACTTTCGGAGGAGCAGGCGGAGGAAGATGCCGTTGAGTCGGCTCCCATCCCACCTGAATACCAGGAGATCATCAAGCGCATCAATACGGAGAAGAAATAGCAGATTTTTATCACAGAGAACAAGGAGGGCACGGAAAAACTTGCATGGTTCAGCCGCGGATGCACGCGGATTGAGAACCAGTGTGATAACCACTGATAAACACAGATGTGAACTACAGTTTCTGGTGGCTCGTTTCTAGTTACTAATACAAACGCATTAAGTAAAGTTACACAATCGCTTGATTTTTTGAACTGACCATGAACGTGTTGTTTTGCGAACCGTCGTCCATGTATTCTCAAGGTCATCAAACCACTGGTTGGTCGTGGCCTCGTAACGGACT
>JAPLCX010000005.1 GCA_026392035.1 Candidatus Auribacterota bacterium
GGCGCTAATTCACTCCACTCAGTGTTTTCATCCACGGATTGACACGCCTGCGTGCCAAAACGCACTCCGGTGTGCAGGCACGGATTGACACTGATAACCCGTTTATTACTGAGAGCAGGAAATGTTTGACACGTCATTGCGAGGAGTCCCGCTAAGCGGGACGACGAAGCAATCCGACCCGAAGGGTCGTCCCGAGCGTAGCGAGGGATCTGGGATAGATCGCCACGTCCCGAAGGCTTTCGGGACTCGCGACGCTACGCGGATTGCTTCTCCCGCTTTGCGGGATCGCAATGACAGCGCGTGGATGGGTAAAAGATTAGGCACTCCCATTAATAAAATCCGTGCTCATCCGTGAAATCAGTGGATGATCGTCCATACTGTTTCCCCCCTATAACTGAGGGGTTACCGCAACGCTTCTTTTTACCTTCACAGGCCCGTCTCAAATCGTCTATACTTATACAGGGGGTTGTTGTGAATAATTCCGCGGGAGCGTTGTGGAGAAATGTAATAGAAAAGCTCGCCAGGGGCCTGAATCAAGAGACAATTCAGACGTGGCTTCAGCCGGTTCGTGCAAAGCAGATTGAACAGGGCTGCCTCACGCTCGAGGTCCCGAACAAGCTCTTCAGCGACTGGTTGAGCCAGCACTATCGGAACTCGATCGAACTGAATGCGAGCGAGCTCATGAACACACCGGTGAGCGTACGCTTTGTCATAAAAGAAGAGTCGGATCTCAAGGAATCCACTCCATCCACGCAATCACAGAGGCCCAGGATTTCGTTCACGAGGAACAGGCTCTTCAGCTCCGAACTCAAACTCAACCAGAAATATACATTTGATACCTTCGTGATAGGGCCAAGCAACCGCTTTGCCCATGCAGCCTCGATCGCCGTTGCTCAATCACCGGCAAAGGCCTACAATCCGCTCTTCATATACGGAAGGGTTGGACTCGGGAAAACCCACCTCATGCAGGCAATCGGGCACTATATTCTCAACAAATTCGTCGAATCAAACGTCATCTATATCTCCAGCGAGAAATTTACAAACCAGCTCATTGACGCCATACAGAACAGAACCACGATCAAGTTCAGGAATAAGTATCGAAATGTTGACATCCTTTTGATCGATGATGTGCATTTCCTCGGTGGTAAGGAACAGACCCAGGAAGAGTTTTTCCACACCTTCAATACCCTCTACGACGCTCACAAACAGATTGTCCTCTCCAGTGACAGGCCCCCCAAGGAGATTCCAAATCTTGAAGACAGGCTCGTATCCCGCTTCGAATGGGGTCTCGTGACGGACCTTCAACCGCCCGACATAGAAACGCGCGTCGCGATACTGCGCAAAAAGGCGGAACAGGAGAGAATTGTATTGCCTGATGAGGTAATTTTCTACATCGCCTCCAAGATAAAATCGAACATACGAAAGCTCGAGGGCGCCCTGAGCCGCCTGTCCGCGTACAGCTCCCTCATGAAGGCCCCCATGAATCTTGAGATCGCTGAAGCGATACTCGGCGATATGGTCAGCGGCGAAGATGCAAAATCGGTCACGGTGGAGGCCATCCAGAAGAAGGTTGCGGAGTATTTCGATATCCGCGTATCTGATATGATGAGCAAGAAGAGGCCCCAGTCCATAGCCTTCCCGCGGCAGATCGCGATGTATCTCGCGAGAACGCTTGTAGGGTCTTCCCTGCCCGAGATCGGGGAGGCCTTCGGGGGGCGGGATCACACGACCGTACTGTACGCTACCAGATCCATTGAGGCCCGCCTCAAAAAAGATGAGGGACTGAGGAAGATTATCACGTATCTCGAACGCCATCTGAAGGATTAATTATGTGCACTAGCTTGTTGATAACCTGTGGATAAACTGGCATGCCGTATCACGCGAGAGGCTCTGGGCGTGAAGGGGCATTTACACAACAGGATATACGCCGGTTATCCACAGGCCCACGCTCGGCTCGATGAAATACAGAGCGAACAAGTATCTTCAACCGGGAGAGCAGATTGCATCATGTTGTGTCTGATGGAGGTGATCGGTTTTTCTCCAAGATCGAGTTATACACACTACTACTACTACTACTTTTAGATATATCAAAATGAATTTAGTTTATATATCTGGGATATGTTAGTTACTAAACGGAGGGGTTATGAAAATTAAATGTGCTAAAGATGAGATTCTCGAAGGACTCCAAATCGTCCAGAGTATCGTGAGCGGTAAGGGAACGCTCCCGATACTCTCGAACGTGCTCCTCGAGACTTGTGAGGGGGAGCTTGTGCTCACGACCACGGATCTCGAGGTGGGGATGAGGAAGCGGGTAAAGGCGAAGATCATAAAGGAGGGTGCCATAACGTTACCCGCGAAGCGCCTCCTCGCCATTCTGCGCGAGCTCCCCGTCAGCGAGGTCGTGATGGAGGCATCTGATCAGAAAGAGGTCACCATCATGTATGATGCGTCGTATTTCAAGGTGCTCGGCCTGCCTAAAGACGAGTTCCCGCCGCTCCCCGACTTCCGCAAGAACCGTTCTCTGAAGGTTCCCCAGGGGGCTATGGGCGAGATGATTCGTAAAACGCACTATGCGGTATCCCACGATGAGAGCCGCTACGTCCTCAATGGGCTGTATCTCATGCTCTCAAAGGGGTGCATTACCGCCGTCGCTACGGACGGGAGGCGTCTCGCCCTCTGTGAGATAGCCGCCGCGGTGCCCGAGGGTATCGACAGGGGGATCATTGTCCCCACGAAGGCTGTCCTCGAGTTGGGGAGGATCCTTGGGGCCGAGGGCGACGTTGAGCTTTTCCTGGGAGAAAATCAGGTCGCCTTCAGCAGGGATGATTGCTCGCTGGTAACCAGGCTCATCGAGGGGCACTTTCCGAACTACCAACAGGTCGTCCCGCAGCGATCCGAACACAAATTGATACTGGGCCGTGAGGAGCTCCTCTCTGCAGTGAGGAGAGCGGCCCTGCTCACCAGTGAGCAGTCGAACTCGGTCAAGATTGCTTTGAAGAAGAACAGGCTCATTGTGAGCACCAATACGCCGGACGTGGGTGAGGCCCGCGAGGAGATGACGATATCGTATGGTGGGGAGGAAGTCGACATCGCATTTAACCCGCACTATCTGATCGATGTGCTTAAAAACCTTGAGGAGCAGGAGATCACCTTCGAGTTTACCGACGCTCTGAACCCAGGCGTGGTGAGGAGCGGGAAGTCATTTCTCTACGTGATCATGCCGATCAGGCTCTCCTGAGCCCGCGTCCCTGAATCAGCGTCTCGGTCCGAAAGGGAGCAGCTCCGTATGTCTAAAGAGGCAGTCGCCATAAGCGATGTGCTCAGCGGCGTCCTGAAAAAGCTCGGCCTCCAGCACAGGGTGCGGGTGGCGCGTATCGCCCAGGATTGGGAGCGGCTCGTCGGATCGAAGATCGCACGGCATTGCAGGCCGGTGGCGGTGAGGGGGGGAACTCTGGTGGTAAACGTGGACTCCTCGGTGTGGCTGTCGGAGCTCAGCAACTTCTTCAAGGAGAAGATGCTCGAGCAGATACACAGTGAGCCGGGGGGCAAAGGCATAAAGCACATCCGGTTCAGGATTGGGGAGATTTAAATGCCCAAGTACGATGCGAGAACCATCATCGTCCTCGACGGCATCGCGGCGGTGCGCAAGCGCCCGGCGATGTACATCGGGGACACCGGTCCCCGCGGATTGCACCACCTCGTTTATGAGGTGGTTGACAACTCGATCGACGAGGCCATGGTGGGCTACTGCAAGAGAATAGACGTGAGCGTCCACGTTGATGGCTCGGTGACGGTTATCGATGACGGGCGGGGAATACCCGTTGATGAACACGCGACCGAGAAGAAGCCCGCGCTCGAGGTCGTCCTTACCACCCTCCACGCGGGCGGAAAATTTGACCATGAGGCGTACAAGGTGTCGGGGGGACTTCACGGCGTGGGGGTGTCCTGTGTGAACGCCCTGAGCGAGTGGATGGAGGCAGAGGTCAGGCGGGATGGTCATATCTACAGTCAGAAGTTTCAGCGGGGTAAGACCGCCTCCAAGCTCCAGGTGATCGGGAAGAGCAGCAAGACGGGAACCAAGATCACCTTCAAACCCGACCCCAAGATATTCGCGGTCGCCGAGTTTAACTACGACACGCTCTGCAACCGGCTGAGAGAGCTCGCATTTCTCAACGCGGGCATCGAAATCAATCTCAAGGACGAGAAGAGCGAGAAGGAGAACGCGTTCAAGTACGAGGGGGGGATCGTTTCATTCGTCCAGCACCTCAACGAGAATAAAGCGTGCCTGCACAAGAAGGTGGTGTACCTGCACAGCAGCAGGGAGGATGTTGAAGCGGAAATCGCGCTCCAGTACAACGATGGGTACACGGAGGCGATATTCTCCTATGCCAACAACATCAACACGATAGAGGGCGGCACGCACCTGAGCGGCTTTAAGTCGGCCCTCACCCGTACAGTGAACGCCTACGCGCGCCAGGCGGGCTCCTCCAAGGAGAGCGACAGGGCGATGAGCGGTGAGGATATACGCGAGGGGATCACGGCGGTCATCAGCGTGAAGGTCAAAGAGCCGCAGTTCGAAGGCCAGACGAAGACGAAGCTGGGGAACAGCGAGGTGGAGGGGATCGTCGCGTCAATCGTGAACGAGGGCTTGGCTGAGTTTCTCGAGGAAAACCCCGGGGACGCGAGGGGGATTGTGGAGAAGTGCCTGCTCGCGTCGAGAGCGAGGGAGGCGGCGAGGAAGGCGCGCGACCTAACGAGGAGGAAGGGCGCACTGGACGGCCTGTCGCTGCCGGGAAAGCTGGCTGATTGCTCGGAGAGGGATCCGGCGCGCAGCGAGCTCTTCATCGTGGAGGGGGATTCCGCTGGAGGTTCGGCGAAACAGGGGCGTGACAGGCGGTTCCAGGCGATACTTCCGCTGAGGGGAAAATTGATCAATGTGGAAAAGGCGAGGCTCGACAAGGTGTTGAACAACGAGGAGATACGGACGCTCATCACCGCCGTGGGCACGGGAATCGGCCAGGAGGATTTCGATATCGCCAGACTGCGGTACCATAAGCTGGTGCTCATGTGCGACGCCGATATAGACGGCTGCCACATCCGGACGCTGTTGCTCACATTCCTGTTCAGGCAGATGCGGCCGTTGATCGAGCAGGGATACGTCTATATCGCCCAGCCACCGCTCTATAAGATCAAGAGAAAGAAAACCGAGCGGTATGTTGAAAACGATAGGGAGATGAACTCCATCCTCCTCGATCTCGGCTGCGAGGATGTGAAGCTCGTCAGCCTGAAAGACAGCAGGGAGTTTGACTGTCGGAAATTGAGGGGAATTCTTGATCTGCTCATTGAGCTCGAATACTTCTCGGGCATCCTGAAACGCAAGGGCGTTAAGTTCGACGAGTACATGGCCCACCGGGACAAGAAAAACAACCGGCTCCCCCTCTACCAGGTGAGGAGCAATGGTGAGGAGCGGTATCTCTTTTCTGACGAGGAGCTGGCGAGGCTCACCGCTGAGGAAGAGAAGAAGCGCGGGCGGGATCTGGAAATTCTCACTGAGGGGGCTGCGGCATCCAGGGAGGAGCACGGGATCGAGGTGCTGGAGCTCTATGAGGCGCGGGAGCTCTCGCGGGTCCTGGAATCCCTCGGAAAGGCAGGGCTCAACCTGGAGTGCCTGGGCGATTCAAAAAAGCCGGTCTTTGAGTTGCAGTCAGGCAGCGAGGGCGCGATTCGCATCCATTCGATCATAGGAATCCTGCATGCGGTCAGGGACGTGGGGAAGAGGGGGTTGAGTATCCAGCGGTACAAGGGGTTGGGAGAGATGAATCCCGAGCAGCTCTGGGAAACGACCATGGATCCCGAGCGGAGAACTTTGCTCAAGGTGACGATCGAGGATGCCGTTGCCGCAGACCGCATGTTCACCGTCTTGATGGGGAGTGATGTTGCCCCCCGCAGGAAGTTCATCGAGCAGAACGCGCTCCATGTGAGGAACCTGGATATATAGTCCCATTCTGCGGTCCGACGCCGCGGAGGGCCCCCGTTTCAGACTGAGAAACGCGAGGGGCATTGCATGGCAGGCGAGAGGCAACCAACTGGCGCAGAGTTAATAATGGCAAGACGTACCCTATGATTGACGAGTCAGGAAAACTGGCATTACGCGATATCGAAGATGAGATGCGAGAGTCGTACACGAGCTATGCCATGAGCGTGATCATCTCGAGAGCGCTCCCGGATGCCCGTGACGGCTTGAAGCCCTCCCAGCGGCGCATCATGGTCGCGATGAACGACCTGCACCTGCTCCCCCCCGCGAAGCACCGGAAGTGCGCGAAGATCGCCGGTGATACCTCGGGCAACTACCACCCGCACGGCGAACAGGTGATCTACCCGACACTCGTCCGCCTCGCGCAGGACTTCAACATGCGCTATCTGCTCGTTGAGGGCCAGGGGAATTTCGGGTCGGTTGACGGCGACCCCCCCGCCGCGATGAGGTACACCGAGGCGCGCTTGAGCCATGCCGCCGCCGCGATGCTCGAGGACCTCGACAAGCGCACCGTGGACTTCGCGCCCAACTACGATGAGACGCTCAAGGAACCCTCCATCCTCCCCGGAAAATTTCCGAACCTCCTCTGCAACGGCTCTTCAGGTATCGCAGTGGGAATGACCACCAACATCCCCCCGCACAACCTGAGGGAGATCACGGAGTCGGTCAAGCTGATGATCGCCAGACCGAACGCGGCGGTGAGCGAGATTATCAAGCTGCTCCCGGGGCCGGACTTCCCGACGGGGGGGATCATCTACGGGAGGGAGGGCATCCATTCGGCCTACACGAGGGGGAGGGGCCATATCCAGCTCCGCGGCAAGGTTGCCGTCGAGAGCCACAAGGGGGGACGGGAGTCAATTGTCATAAGCGAGATCCCCTACATGGTGAATAAGGCCAATCTCATAGAGATCATCGCCCAGCTTGTCCAGGATGGGAGGATCGAGGGTGTCAGTGATATCCGGGACGAATCGGACAAGGAGGGGATGCGTATAGTGGTGGACCTGAAGCGCGGGGGTGAGACGCAGCTCGTGCTGAATCAGCTCTACAAGCACACGCCGCTCCAGATCACCTTCGGGATCATCCTCCTCGCGCTCGACAAGGGCCAGCCGCGCATGATGGGGATGGGGCAGTTGCTCCAGTGCTACATTGACCACCGCAAGGAAGTGGTGATCAGGCGCACCAGGTACGAACTCGCGCAGGCCGAGGCACGCGCGCATATCCTCGAGGGGTTCAAGATCGCCCTCGCCCGCCTGGACGAGGTCATCGCGATTATCAAGGGGTCGAAGGACCGCGAAGACGCGCGGAAGGGACTCCTCTCGAAGTTCCCGCTGAGCGAGGTCCAGGCCAATGCGATCCTCGATCTCCGCCTGTACCAGCTGACCAATCTCGAGGTCAGCAAAATAGAGAAAGAGTACGTGGAACTGATCAAGCGGATCGCCCATCTCCGGTCCATACTCGAGAGTGAGCGCAAGGTGCTGGACATCATCGTGCAGGAGCTGGAAGGGGTCTGTGGGCAACTCGGCGACGAGAGGCGCACGGAGATAGTTGACGCGGGGGTTGAATTGAAGATTGAGGACCTTATCGCCGATGAGGCGTCGATCATCACGATCACCCATGGGGGGTACATCAAACGGGTAGTGACCACCGCCTACCGGCAGCAGCGTCGCGGGGGCAGGGGGGTGGCTGCGATGGAGACGAAGGAAGAGGACTTTGTCGAACACCTCTTCAGCGCGTCTGCCCATGACTACATTCTTTTTTTCACCGAGCGGGGGATGGTCCACTGGCTGAGGGCGTATGAGATTCCCGAGGGGTCGCGACAGTCAAAGGGGAAGGCGATCGCCAACCTTCTCAGCATTCCCTCGAGCGACAGGGTGGCCGCGCTCATGCGGGTGAGGGAATTTACCGAGGGGCGGTTCGTCATCCTGGCTACCGGGCGGGGGGTAGTCAAAAAGACGGCGCTGCCTGCGTTCAGCAGGCCCCGCAAGGGGGGGATCATTGCGATAGGTGTGGATGAGGGCGACCGCCTCATCAACGCGAAGCTGACGGAGGGACACAGCGAGGTGCTCCTCGCGACGAGTTGTGGCCAATCAATACGATTCAGCGAGGAAGATGTGCGCGAGATGGGCCGCGGCGCTCGAGGGGTGAGGGGAATCTCGCTCAAGAGCGGGGATAAAGTCGTTGCCATGGAGATTGTGGACAATACCGCCGCGCTCCTCGTCGTTGCGGAGAGGGGATTCGGGAAGCGGACTGAGTTCTCTCAATTCCGCAAGCAGTCCCGCGGCGGGAAGGGGATCATCGCGATGAAGACAGGCGAGAAAAACGGCCTCGTCGTGTCGGCGATCAGCGTGCGTGACGACGATGAGCTCATGATGATCACGGCGAACGGCATGATGGTACGCACGGCGGTGAAGGAGATATCGACGATCGGGCGGGCCACCCAGGGGGTTCGGGTGGTGAGGCTTGAGGAGGGAGACCGCGTTTCGTCTGTCGCCAAGGTGATCAGCGATGAGGGGAATGGTGGAGCGAGCGCTGAAAACGCAGCGGCTATTGAGGGGATTCCTACCGGTAGCGAGCCGTCATCTTGACTGTAGTAGCATTGCGCAGCACAAAGTGTGGGCTTTGGAGTGTCATTGCGAGTCCAAGCTTCCTCATTATCGTCATGCAAGAGCGGGAGGAAGCAACCTCGTCGCTGGTTTTCACGGGGGATTGCTTCGCTCGTTTCACTCCCTCGCAATGACCGGCGAGATACAAAAGGTGTGTTATGCTTGACATTAAGTTGATTAGAAAAGACCCTGAGAAAGTTAAGGCTGAACTTGCCAAGAGGGGTAAGTCATGGGAAGTGATCGATGAATTGTGCAAGCTCGATGAAGAATTAAGAAGAAATATGACGGAGGTTGAATTAAAAAGAAACATGCTCAAGCAGTTATCAAGCGAAATTAAAAAGGGATTGGGGATGGGAGCTGATGGATCTCAACTAAGCTTAGCGAAAAGATTGTCTGATAAGATAAAGGCACTAGAAATAATTGTGGGGGATTTAGATAGTAAGCTAGCGCAGCTATTATACGCTATCCCAAATATACCGCATATATCTGTCCCAAGTGGGGGATGTAGTGATAATAATAGACATGTCAAGCTTTATGGGGAGATCCGAAAGTTCGACTTTAATCCGTTGCCCCACTGGGAGATAGGTGAATGCCTGAAGATCCTTGACTTTGAGTCCGCATCTAGGATGAGTGGGTCAAATTTCCTTCTCTATAAAGGCCTTGGAGCAAAACTCGAGAGGGCACTTTATACCTTCATGGTTGACTTACATGTGAATGAACATGGCTACATTGAGATTATACCCCCGTATATGGTGAAGCGCGATTCGATGAAAGGCACAGGCCAGCTCCCAAAGCTGGAAAAGGACATGTATCTTTGCGAGGAGGACGACCTTTTCTTGATTCCCACGGCAGAAGTGCCCCTCATCAACATCCACCGGGAACAGATGATTGATGAGCGCGTGCTCCCGATCAGTTATGTAGCGTACACGCCGTGCTTTAGGCGAGAAGCGGGATCATACGGTAAGGACACGCGAGGCCTAGTACGTGTCCACCAGTTCGACAAGGTTGAGATGGTGAAATTTACA
This sequence comes from Candidatus Auribacterota bacterium, assembly GCA_026392035.1. NCBI lineage: Bacteria > Pseudomonadati > Candidatus Auribacterota > Candidatus Auribacterota bacterium. The sequence continues at coordinate 9,663 of JAPLCX010000005.1, forward strand.
AGGCCTGAGGATTCATACAACGCGCTCGAGCAGATGCTCCTCCACGCAGAGTCGGTCCTGAAACTCCTGGAGCTTCCCTACCGGGTATTGGAGCTTTGCGCGGGGGAGATCAGCTTTGCCTCAAGCAAGACCTACGACATAGAAGTCTGGGCGGCCGGAATCGGGAAATGGCTCGAGGTGGCATCGATAAGCAACTGCGAGGAATTTCAGGCCAGGAGAGCGGCTATCAGGTGCAAGAAGAAAGAAGGAAAGGGCACCTTCTACCCCCACACCCTCAACGGTTCCGGTGTAGCTCTCGCGCGAACCTATCTCGCGATACTTGAAAATTACCAACAGGAAGATGGGAGCGTCAAGGTTCCCCAGGTGATCGTTCCCTACATGGGGGGCGTTGAGGCAATCAGGTAGTTGTGCAGCGTGATGAGTTCCCTCCAGAACCGATACATAATTCCATGCACGCGCGAGCTATTGCACGCTCACGGGGTTCAAATGACTTCGCCATCGGGCAGGCAGACCGGCCGTAAAAAGAAAGTTCTCCTCCACCTCCGTCAGCGGGAGGTGCGCAAGAAGGATCACCTGAGGGTTTGGATGTGACGCGGAAACGTGCGGTGTGTCTTATGAGCGGCGGCATGGACAGCTGCGTGTGCGCGGCAATGGCGCGCCCCTCCATTTGAGCTGGTCCTGCTACAAGAGCAACGGCCCGAGGGCCTGCGGTGTGTGCGCCAGTTGCGCCCTCCGACTCCGCGGATTCCAACAGGCGGGATACGAAGACCCGATAGCGTACGAGACAAGGCCTGTCTGCTGAGGTAAGCTCCCCCGCCCCAGCAGATCTATTCACCTCAGCCAGTGGTGTTCATGAAGAGCATATTTCACCCGCGTTGCGTGAGTAGCTCGTGGAAACGGCTGTTTACCCTCTTCACGTAGCTCTCCAAAGGCATGAGCTCGCGGCCCACTGCGCGCAGCGTTTCGGGGGCGATCCTGCCTTCTCTCACGAGCTGGCGGCCCGCGTCTCTCGCCGCGCGCAGCTTCGGATTGAGTGTATCCATGTCGTCCCTCTGGCAGCACTCACCCGGTTTTTTGAGCCAGCAGTAAAAGCAGCCGAGGCACGGGTTGATGGTGAACGTGCGCGCATAGACAAGTTCAACCTCCGCACCTTCTTCTCTCATCCCCTCGATGAACGGGTTCAGAATGAGTGCGGTATTGCCGTTGTTCATCCTGGGGCTCGCGTTGATGGCGATCGCCTTCATGGGGTCATTCTCCGCTCATTGTAAAATTTCTATTGCATAGCCGATGGGCATCGTCCGGTATTTCCCATCCAGGGGCGCGACAGCTATTTTAACTGGTAATGGACGCCGGGAGGAGGCGATGGCGGAGTCCCTTTCCGGCGCCACACGCAGTAGAGCGTGGCCCCCAATACGACGACAATGACCAGGAGGAAAATCTTTTTTGCCGCCGCTCCTGGCCTGGCTGGCTTTTCCGTCTTGGGAAGCCGCCGCGCTGCCTGCGCCTGCCGGGAGCCCGCTTCCAGCGCGGGAGTGGCGGCAGGTTTGGGAGGGGCCTTGGCGAAGGCCTTGGATAATAGTTCCCGCGCTTTCGCGTCGCGTACTTTCTTTTCTTTCGAACCCACGACCACGGCGATGAAACGGGTGCCGCCGCGCTTCGCGGTGGCGACGATTGAATACCCGCCGAGTTTGAAGTAGCCTGTCTTCAGTCCGTCGCAGCCGTCAACACTTCCAAGAAGGTGGTTATGGCTGCGCATCTCCATTGCCCCGTTTCTGAAACCGCGCGCCTGGGTGGAGGTGTACCGGAGCGCATCGGGGTATTTGAGGAGTTCGCGCGCGAGCATCACGAGATCTCGCGGAGAACTGACATCCGGCTCCTGCCCCTTGGCCGGCGGCAATCCATGAACAGTGTGAAATTTAGTCTGCTTCATGCCAAGGGCGTCGGCCTTTCCCTGCATCGTGCCCACGAACGACTCGGTTGATCCGGCAATGTGGATGGCGAGCGCCACTGCGGCGTCGTTCGCCGACTGGACGATGAGCGCGTACAGGAGCTCCTCGAAGGGGAATACCTCCTTCTCCTTCAGCCACACCTCGGAACCGCCGGTGCGCGCGGCTTCCGCCGTAACGGGGACATTATCGCTCAATTTGAGCGTGTTCTGCTGTATCTTTTCCTCGATCAGCAAGAGATCCATCAGCTTGATGATGCTCGCGGGGTAACATGTTGCGTCGGCATTGTCCTCAAAGACGACCTCGCCGGTCTCCGCGTTGACCACGATGGCCCCGAGGTACGGTGTGCCCGTCCGGTCGGGAATCCTCGCGCGGCCCGAGCCCGACTGTGATTTAGCAGAGGCTGAGGGGATTGCGAATTGACACAGCAGAAGCAGCGCGCCGGCCAGCATAATTGTCTTCTTCATGGCATCTCCCTGTGAGGTAGTTGTCCTCCCGGTTGTCACGGGCCGCACATTCTAGCATAAATGCCGCGGGGTAGGAACCTGTCAGCGCTGATGATTGGGTCTCTCCCGTTTTTTGTGGGTAGCCTGGGGCGTATTCCAGTGCCGTTTGGAAATGGCTCACTGAAAACAAGAGAACGGGATTTGTCCTCGGGATGGTCGATGAAGCGTGGGCGTCCGTCGGCGCTATTTTTGTGGAATAAAATGCCGACTCACTTCGTCTCATAAGGTGAAGGAATATATGGCGCCGCGTCCGTGTAGGGTGCGAAGCGCCTGAAAGGAGGAGGGATATGGACTGGGATGAGGAAGCGGCACGAAAGGCGGTGAGCGATTTCAACGGGTTGTTCAAGGAACTGGAGGCGGCGTACCCCGAGTGCCTCAAAAGAGTCTGCTCTGCCTGGAGGGAGGGTTATCTCCGTTGCGGACACAAGAGGCTGGGGCGTATCCTGCTGGGGTACTCGCCCGAGGCGGCGTGCAAGGTGAGGGCGGCGAAAGAGTGAGGGGGCAGCATCGCCGAGGGGCCGGAGTAGTGTCTCGCGGGTGCCGGCGGACGTCCAGGCTCATTGTTCCGCATGTTGACATGGCGCCACCGCAGACTGTGGTGCTGGTATAAGTATGGGCTTCCCCGGACACCATAGCGCACCCTTAAGGGTGCGCTACAGGGCCCTTATAATTAAACACCGGTATGCGCATCACTGCGGACAGGGCAGGCATAGTTTAATCTGAGGCGCTGGCGGCCGCTGTGGTATAGTATTGCTCCGTATGAAAGATATACGCAAGCTCCTGGCCGAGGCGCGCTCAAGGAGCACCTGCAAGAACATCCATATCGGAGCGGTCATAGAAACCCCTGCGGGGGAGTGTGTCATCGGATGGAACGGCCCTCCGTGCCGCGCGGGAGAACACACCAGGTGCCAGCTTGGGGGACCGATTACGCCGGATAATATGCGTCACTGCCCCGGCGTGCACGCCGAGGTGAGGGCGGTATGCCGCGCGGCGGAGGCGGGGGTGTCTGTGAGGGGAGGGACCATGTACCTCTCAGAGTGGTTCCCTTGTGCCCCCTGCGCGGTGGTCGTCATTGAAGCGGGCCTCTCCCGTCTTGTGGTGGCGGATGAGTTCAAATTCATCAAGGACGACTGTTACAACTTCGGCCTCGCCCGCGAGTGCCTCAAGAAGGCGGGAATAACCGTCGAGGAGAGGAAAGACCTCTCGCCGGGCAGCCGGGCAAAATCGCTACACGGTGCGCCGTAAGCCTTCCGCATGCAACGCGCTCCCCGCGGCGGTTGTCTCGGCGCTCTTCATTTAACTTCCTGCGCCGTGCGCCGCGCTCTCGGGGGAGGTTCACTGTTTATCCAGCCGAGTGGCGGCGCTTTGACCATACTGGCTTGGAGCTGTTCCCCGTTTCAAATGCTCGGCTCACCCGAGGCGTGAATTCGTGGAAACCGACGGCCGGATTTGGCGGTTCCCCCAGCACCAACAGCGTAGTACAATATTCGTTCATCGAAGGCATTGTGCTCTGGCTGGATGCTGTATAAAATTGCTTCATGGAGGAGATGTTGAGGAGTAATTCGTCCCCTGCGCAATATGCCTGATTTATCAGGCGATAGGTTCGGAGCGAGCTGAACGGCTACAACGTCTACGAAAGGAGGTGTGCGATGGGAAGGCGCGGTCCGGAGAGTTTTATGAAACGTCAGAAAGAGCTCAAGCGCATGCAAAAGGCCCAGGAGAAAATGGCCCGGCGGCGTGACAAGAGGAAGCAGGTTGTGGACATTGACCAGCAAGTAACGGGACAAGATATATCTTGAAGACCGCTAGCCCCTTGCAGGGCTTGAGATCCACAATAAGGTCCCTCACCCGCCAAGGCGGATTCGGGATCGGCAATTTCATGCGACTTACGTTCACATTGTTCTGTAAGTCGCTGAACTTGTGGAGATGTGGCTGAGCGGGTCCGATATCAAGTCCCTCTCCCTGTTCCGGGAAAAGGCGATCGACGTCGTCGACCACCGCCAGTCGGCCTGGGCGAATAAGGGGTGAGCGATGGGGCAACGGGTCGTGTGAGTGAGGACCGCTGGGGTGGTGGTGAGCATGAAGGCCGACTGGCGGCGCGTGTTCCCGTTTGAGTGATGTCGATAAGCTCTCGCTGGGTTTCCTCTTCTTCGGTCCCGAAATGGCGGATAACCGATTAATATCTTCACCAACTGGGTGCGCGTAATTAAGAAATAGGGTTCTCTTTCGTTTTGTGTGGGTTTGCATTAGTAAACTGTAGTTTTGCACTTTTATAAGACAGAACTCGCTTGAGCCGTTATTCAAAAACGGCTACAGGAACACTTTTATCCCGACTTTCGCAACTGGGGCATATACAAACTCCTAACTCGTTGGGATACAGCAATCACATCCCAAAGGTCTGTACTACATTTCGATCTCTCTTTTTGCAGATATCCGTGGCGGAGGCTGGGCAGGCAGCATCCATCCCAT
>JAPLCX010000006.1 GCA_026392035.1 Candidatus Auribacterota bacterium
TTGGATGGCAACTACCGGCCCAACCTCCGCCAAGAGTTTATCAGCACCAGGTGCCAAATGTGTGGGAGACCTGAGGCAGGAGGTGGCAATATTTCCCATCAAAACGGTATTTTACCCTCAAAAGTGAGAAAGTCGGGTTAGCGTCCCCGATCTGGAGAAGTCGATCGCTGACTACTTGGCGGCGTGGAATGAAAAACCGCGCCCTTTCATCTGGACGGCGACAGTGGGCGACATCGTGGCGAAACTCGCGCGAGCACGCAAGAAACTGGAGACGATCAAGCCGGGATGTACGCAGCCGAGACAGCGAAAAACAAAGCAGACGGCAACTGTATAGTTATTTGCGGGACACTACACTAGTCTACGAAATAAACCAATAGGATCCGCATCACAATATCCGGGGGTGATTATTCCCGGGCATATTTCATAACGATGATACCATGAAATGCTATTAATAAGTGCCATGGCTTCGTTATTATCCATCGAAGATCGCTTCATATAGGCTTGTCAGGAGTTATAGAGTTTAATCTTGCAATCACTGCTGTCCAAGATAAATGACTTTTCGAGACATCCCCCTCAAATATAAGGGCTAAAACGGCATTTTGGACGGTTTTGACCGGGAATCTATATTTTACGTTCTTCCTCTTTCCAAGGCCTCGCACATAAGTCCCAGAGTAATATATATGTGCCTTAAAGCAGCCATATTAAATCATATTCTTATCGATATGTCAATTTCTTGCTGCACAAAAAACGCACGAGGTGTGTAGAAAGGGCAATGTCCTTTTTATTGCGAAACTGGGAATAGATAACGGCCGGCGGGGCAATACAGCTAGAAGTTCTGAGAAGAGAGTTTGCGGCAAGAACATTATTTCCAATCTGCGTGCATCCTGTTCCAGCAAATTTCAGTACCCGAGCGCTTCGCCGACGAGAATGACCGTGATGCGATTCCCGCCCGGTTGGCGCCGTATCACGGAGTACACGTTACAGATCCTCTCCGGCGCCTGACACACGGCATCATTGCAGCGTCCGGTCTCATGGCACGGCGTGAGGCGGTTGAGCCTGCGGCAGTTGCGCGGGGCTGCGATGGTCTTGATCCGGGCGAGGGCGGCGGGGATATCGGCAACGATCTTGTTCATGCCGGCGATGACGCAGATCCTCCCGGGACCGAAGGCGAGGCCGGCGACGCGGTTGCCGTAACCGTCCATGTTGACGAGCTCGCCCCCCAGTGTGATGGCATTTGCCCCGCTGAAAAAGAGATCCGACTCGAGGCTCTTATGCCTGAGAGACAGCGCCTCCTCGCGCGGAAGGTCCTTGCGGTATTGATCGTAGAGGGTGAAGGTCACCTGACCGACGTGCCCGCTGCGCAGGAGCTCCATGAGGCCGATTTCCTCTAGCGTCACTGAGCCGCCCACTCCGATACGGTCGCCTGGTTGTATGAGCGCGACCGCACCCTCCAGCGCCTTCGCCCCGTCGGCTGCCCAGATCGCCGCCATGCCGTTTTTCAGGAGCGCGGCACACACCTGCCTCGCAGCCCGGTCATCTGGCTCCCGGCTCATTTCCCTTCCCCGTCGCATGGGCCGGTTTCGGCGTAGCGGTTTTCTTGTGGAATACCCCCTCCCAGTAGGAGGAGGTGTTTGAGAGCTGCGCGTCGATCTTAAGGGCGTTCGAGATCTCTTCAAACCGGAGCGCGCTGCTGATGCGCTTGTCCAGATACTGCGCGACAAGGAGATTGAGCGTCGGTTCGAGTTTGCCGCGCAGTTCCTTCACCTCGTTTGGGCCGGCCGCCGCGAGGACAAGTGCGATGCGGCTGTGATCCTTGTCCACGACATCCAGTGCCATGCCGACCCTCTTTGCAGGGGTCAGGAGCGTGAGCAGGAGGATCTGCCATCCTCTCTTTTTTGCCTCAAGCATGTGCGACAAGACGCCATTCTCATTGTTGGCGTAGCCGTACGCATCCCAGTCCCGGGGGAGGAGCGCCATGATCTCCTGGTAGGGGCGAGACGCGATCAGGCGGCTTCCGCCGGAGCGGGCGGTTTTGATGATCGACTTGCTGGTGGCAACGAGGCCGCGTTCATCGCTCACCGAGAAGGCAGAAAATTTACCCTTGTTTTCCCTGAGCGGGTTGGCGTAGATGCCGCCATCGGGCGGGCTATCTGCCGGGACCCTGCACGCGATTCCGAGGAGGAGGGTGAGGAGGCCGGTCTGCGTGTTCGTTGCGGTCTTGGTGTCTCTCACGTTGAGCTGAAATTTCTGATCGCCGTAGGTGAGCCCGAACGTTCCGCCGCTCGGAAGGAGGCCTGCCGCGATGAGCATCTGTTCATGATCTCCCACCGCCGGGGGAAAGAGGGCGAAGCAGAAATCAGAAAAGCGGAAAAGGCGTATCTCGTCGAGGGGGGCGGTTTTGTCCCGCTCGCCCGCTTCTGAGATGAGATGTTTCGTGAGCTCGCTGAATACCCACTTCTGCCCCGGGTCATTTTCCTTTATGCTGAGCGACATGGTGAGAACGGCATCGGAGGGGAGAAGATCAAGAGACCCGCTCCCGTGTGCAGAGGTAGTGGCGAAGAGAAGGAGTGAGATAAGTGTAAAAATATGCATGTTCAGGTTTGCCTCTGTGGTCATAATAACGTATGCTGTCCAGAGGGATAAGGACATCATGGGGGGAAGTTAACATCCAAGGGGGAGCTCGGAGCCGCGCCCCTTGACCCCCGAACGGCTACCAGGATTTGAGTTTCGTGACGGGCACTTTATCGGTGGGGTTTATCCCTTGTTGATACAGCGTGTTCTGTTTTTCCTGGTCTTTGAGGAGCCGTTCTTCTTTTTTCTGCTTTTCCCGTTCCTTCCGTTCCTGTTCGGTCATGTAGTAGGCGCCTGGCACGCCCTTCTGCCCGACCTGGAATATGTCAGTGGCAACAGCCTTGGGGAGTTCACAGAGACCGAGAACCACGGTCTTGGGGAATATGACGACGCCCTTCGCGATGTTGTAGTAGAGGTTCAGGATGCCCACGCCGAAGCGCATGCCGTCTTCTTTCTGTATCCTGTCAATGGCGGCAGATGAGGGATATGCGAAGGCAATGAGCGAAAAAAACGCGAGCACGACGGCCATTTTATACATAGCCCCTCCGTGGGATCTGAACGTTCAATCGACAATGCTAGCAGGATGCGCGAGCCACCGTCAACCGGTTTTTTACGTTCCCGGTTGGGCCTAGCTCTCCAGGATCACCTTTTTACTGATTTTGAAATGCAGCTTGGCCACCTTCGCGAGGCTCTCCACGCCGTGGGTCGAGATGAACTGCTTCGCCATTTTTTCCACGGCCGCCCCCCCGCCCTTCGGGAAGGTGGCTTTAAACTCCTCCTCGAGCTTTTGCAATCGCGTGCAGAACTCGTTCCTCGCGAGGATTGAAGCGGCTGCGACGGCGATATCCGATTCCGCTTTTACCCTGAACACGATATCAATCTTCTTGCCCCGCTTCATCAGGGCGAGGTTGAGCACGCTCTTGTCCGCGAACTTATCGAGGATCGCCTTTTTGCAGTTCGATTTTTTGATGAGCACGTTTTCCAGCGCCCGGGCGTGTCCCCACGCGAGGAGCCTGTTGAGGTTTCCGATTTTTTCATAGAGCGCATTGTACTTTTCGGGGCCGATCGCGACAATCGAGTAGGTGGCCTCGTTTTTAATCACTTCTGCCATTTCTTCAATGCGTTTCGCGGTGAGCTGTTTGCTGTCGGCGACGCCGAGATCGAGCATTTTTCGCGCGATCGGCTTTTCAACATAGACGGAGGCGATGATCAGCGGTCCGAAGTAATCACCCTTCCCGCTCTCGTCCACCCCGATGCGGGCCTCGGCGATGGAGGGGTCGAGTATCTCTTCATACCCCAGCGACACCTCCTTGAGCAGTACCGGCTCGAGGTAGAAGACGATGAAATCATGGGTGCCCTTTCCTTGGATGAGCAGCTTGCCGTTGCGGAAGGCAGTCAGGCTCACGCCCTTCTTGCTCGCCCCGTAGAACGCGTGCGGGACCTTCTCCCTGATCTCGAACCCCTGCTCCATGAGGTCGTGCTTCATTCGCAGGACCTGGTGTTCGTTCAGATATGCGATATACGTTATGTCAGATCGTTTGGTGAGCACTGGAGATCAGATCCACGGGTTTCAAGGTGTGGTGACCATGTGATTTTCTTTGTCCATTCAGTCGATGGTCCATAGATACATCAGCTTGGGGGCGGCCGCCTCCATCATCCCTTCCCGGAGACTCACCAAGGGTGAAAATGCATGAGAGGACGCGCTCAACATCTCCCTGAGCGAAAAGAGCTTCTCATAGCGGATGAGCCTGATTTTTTTCACGCCGAGCATCCCGCGCACCGCTGCGAGGGACTCGTCGCGGTATCCGATGGCATCAACCAGGCCTGCCCTGAGCGCTTCAGGGGCGAGGAAGATTCTTCCGTCCGCGATGTGGCTCATCTGCTCCCTGCTCAATTTTCTCTGTGAGGCGACGACGGTTGCGAACCTGTAGAAGACCTCGTCGGTGATGCCCTGCAGGAGCTGTTCCTCCTCGGGGGTGAGCGGGCGGGTGGGGGAGAGGAGGTCTTTCATTCTCCCCTTTTTAATGATGACTTCCCTGATCCCCAACTTTTGGAACAGCCCCTCCACATTCACGCTGTGCACGATGACGCCTATATTGCCGGTGATGGTCGTCGGTTGCGCGATGATCTTGTCGGAACCCACCGCGACGTAGTACGCGCCTGAGGTGGCGACGTCTCTGAGAAAAGAGACTACCGGCTTGCCGCTTTTGCGTATCTTTTGGACCTCGTGGTAAATGAGATCGCTGTCCCCGACACTCCCCCCGGGGCTGTCAATCTCAAGGATAACGGCTTTCACGGCGTTGTCGCCCGCGGCCTTCTTGAGCTGTGAGAGGATCGAGGCGACCATTCCGCGCCCCCCGAAGAGTGAATCCCCGTAACCGCTGCCGATTAACCCCCGTATGGGAATAAGGGCGGCCTTGTCGGGACCCTCTCCCTCCACCGTGAACTCGCGGAATTTTGCGGCGTCGCTCCCCGATGCGCTCTGTCCGATAACGAGCATGGAGAGGGCGATATTAAAAAAGATGCTCACCGCGAACATGAGGAGGAGCAGGCCAAGTGCGGCCCATTTTAATACCTTGCGCATGCGGCCCGGTGTATCATTCATAACCGTACCCTTTGCAGAAGGATAGCCCCTGCATGGCAAATAATCAGTGCCCGGTGCTCAGGGACAAGATATAATGGTTAACCGGGTATGAAAGGGGTACCGACAAACCCTTTACCTGGTACATTTATATGGGTAAATTTTAGTACTATTCACCACCACAGTCAAGGGGTTATTTTTGTGGGGTTATTTTTGTGAGCAGTGACATTCCGCTGCTCTGTCCCGAGTGCCGGCATCCGTTAAGCCGGAAGGGGAATGGCATTTCCTGTGACGCCTGCCGCGGGTCGTTTCCCCTCGACGACGATATCCCGATACTTCTCCCCCTCTCGCTGGGTCAGTTCAAGGAACGGGAGAGCGCGTATCACGCCGCCCTGAGCGAGGAGTTCGAAGATATACATAATCTCGATGCCGGCCGCGTCGCCAGGTTCAAAGAGGAGTATCATAGGTATCTCGGGGCGCTCGAGCCCGGCAGCGTGATCCTCGAACTCGGCTGCGGGACGGGCTGGGATACGGCGAGGCTCGCGGCGCGGGGCATGGCCGTGTATCTCAGCGATATCTCCCCGGGTATGGTGAGGAAGGCGCGGGAGCGTGTGCGCACGTCGGGCGCGGCGGAGGGCGCGGTTAGTTTTTTTGTGTTTGATGCGGAGGCGATTCCGTTCCCGTCGGACAATTTTGACGCGGTTTTCATTACCGCTGCGCTCCACCACCTGCCCTCGCCGGAACGCAGCGTTGCCGAGATGCGGAGGGTGTGCAGGCCCGGGGGCGTTGTAGTGCTCGGATTCGAGCCGAACTCCTGGCCGTATTATACGCTCTTCCCCGCGCGGCGGTTTGTGTCGGTTCTCGTGAAAGCCGCGGCGCTGTTCATTCGCTCCCCCCGTGAAGCGCTACGGAAAGCGAAGACCGTCCGGCGCGCAAAAGGGGTGCTGATAGAGACGCGCGGATCAGACGCCGAGCTCTATTCTCCCGGCGACAGGGAAGCGAGCGGATTCAGCAGGAGGCGGATCGCGCGGATTCTCAAGGGGGCCGGCCTTGAGCCTGTCTCCGTTTCGCGAGTCTGGTACCTGAACGGATTTATCCAGGAGTTCTCTCTGCTTAGGAAATTCCGCTCCCCCTCTCCCCGCGTCGAGGCGTTTCTCATCGGGCTTGACCGTCTCCTTGCACGGATCCCGGTGGTGAGGATGGCGAACTGGCACTGGAACGTTATCGCTAAGAAACCGTAGACGTTGGCGCGATTCCGAAGCAGGGGGCGAATTCAGACCTATCCTGCAGGTGGGCAAGTTGTTGTATACAACGTCTACAAGGTTATTTATCCAGGAGGAGGTTTTTGGGCGGTGGGGGCACGTGCTCGGAGCGGATGGCCTTCTTGGAGACGATGAACCGCTCGAGGACCACGTAATCCATGTCCGTGGTGGCGAAGCAGCGGTATGCCTCGTACGGGGTGAGCACGATCGGCTCGCCCCTGACATTGAAAGAGGTGTTGATGATCACGGGGACGCCGGTGAGCTTCCCGAACTCGGCGATGATATCGTAGTAGCGCGGGTTCACCTCCCTGCGCACGGTCTGCGGGCGCGCCGTGTTGTCCGCGTGCGTCACCGCGGGGATGACCTTCCTCTTGTCCTGCCTCACCTCGCCCACAAGGAGCATGTACGGGGCATCCGTGCAGCCGATGTTGAAATATTCCCCGGCCTTCTCCACCAGCACGGCGGGGGCGAATGGCCTGAACTGTTCCCGGTGCTTTATCTTCTCGTTGAGGATGTCCTTCATCTTCGGGTTGCGCGGATCGGCGAGAATGGAGCGCGCCCCGAGCGCGCGCGGGCCGAACTCCATCCGCCCGTGGTAGAAGCCGACCACGTTTTCCTCGGCGATGAGTTTCGCCACCGCCTTGGGAAGATCCTTCTCGGAATATTCGGTGTAGGGGATATTGTGCTCATTCAACCACTTCCTGATGGAATCCTCGCTGAAGGATGGCCCGAGGTAACCATGCTTCATAACCCACTTTCGAGGGTTCCCGATGACGGTGTTGTAGACATAGAGGGCCGCGCCGATGGCGCACCCGGAGTCGCCCGCTCCCGGCTGTATCCAGACCTCCTTGAAAGAGGTTTTGCGCAGGATCTCGCCGTTTGCGACGCAGTTCAGCGCCACCCCTCCCGCCATGCAGAGGTAATCCATCCCTGTGGTTCGGTGCAGGAACTCGGCGGTTTTCAGCATCGCCTCCTCGGTGACGTCCTGAATGCTGTGGGCGATGTCCGCAAAGCGCTGACAGTTTCCGGCATAAGCGTCGTTCCACTCGGGCAGGTCCTTGCCCGGATATAGCTTTTCGGTATAGAAGATTGACTCCGGCGCGCGCGGCGGGCCAAAAAGGTCAATGAACTTCGGCGAGAGGTTCTCCAGCCTGTAGTGGTACGCGAAGTAGTCCATGTTCAGCTTAAAACTGCCGTCGTCATTGATCTGCACGAGCTGCTTCACCTTGTCAATGTACCGAGGGGTCCCGTAGGGGGCCATGCCCATGACCTTGTACTCTCCATCGTTGACACGGAAACCCAGGTAGCCGGTGAAGGCGCTGTAAAGGAGGCCGAGGGAATGCGGGAAGTTGATCTCATGCGTGAGCTCGATCTGGTTCCCACTCCCGGTGCCGTAGGCAGCGCTGTTCCACTCCCCGACGCCGTCGATGGTAAAGATGGCCGCCTCCGCGAACGGTGAGCATAGGAAGCAGCTCGCCGCGTGTGAGATATGGTGGTCGGTGTAGAGGATCGGCCCCTCGTAACCAGTTTCCTTCTGTATGATTGAGGGGATATGCATCTTCTCCTTCATCCACACGGGCATGGCGGAGAGGAACGACTTCAGGGATCGCGGCCATGTTGCGATATAGGTGAGCAATAACCTCTCCATCTTTATAAACGGCTTTTCATAGAAGACGACGTAATCGAGGTCGGACATTTTGAGATCGGCGAACTCGAGGCAGAAATTGATCGCGTTTTTGGGGAAGCCGGAATCGTGCTTCTTCCTGGTAAATCGCTCTTCCTCTGCCGCGGCGACGATCATCCCATCCACACAGAGGGCCGCCGCCGCGTCATGATAGAAACATGATATCCCGAGGATGTTCATTTGCGTTTTGCCATTTGCTATTTGGGATTTGGGGTTTGGGATTTAGGATTCTTCTGTATCAGAATTGCCTCATCAACGTCGCGATGGTGTCCTTTTTCTTTCTTCGCGCAAGCCATTTCCCGGATTCTCTCAATCTGAGGAAATCGTGCCTCAGGCATTTTGAAATGAGCGCACCAGCTGAGATACCGGTGAAGTAGAAGATAGTCAGGATAATAGCCGTCTGCACGTGGCCAATCTTCTTGGCGACGCCGCGCCACCAGATTCTCAGGGCGTCAAGGGCTTTCTCCATCGGTTTCGGGAAGCGCTTCCTCTGCCAGGTGATGAGCGAGAGGAAGGCGACGGTGGAAAGAAATACGAGTGCGATCTTCAGCTTCAGGGTCATGGATGGGATAAGTTAAAAGAGCGTGTAGATAAACGGCAGAACGGCTGAACCCTCAGTGAGGAATATAAATATGCCGAGCAACAACAATACAATGATGATCGGCGCCAGCCACCACCTCTTGGTTTCTTTCAGGAACAGAAATAACTCCTTAAAAACGCTCAACCTTGTCATACCACACAATAGTACCACCATGTGGCGCCATTCAGCAAGAGCGATTGTTGACTCATTGGGTGAGACTGCTGCACTCAATGCTTCACCTATTTCTCGTGATTGCATTTGAAGTTGCTGCGGAAGAATGGTACAATCATACAGTGAAAATGAATGCCGTCCGCCTGAAAACGAGATGGGGTGCAGGCGCAGCCATTGCGCTGGCCTGTGGATTGTTCGTTACAGTCCACGCATGGGGTGATACCGTCCTTCTCAAGAAGGGCGGCCACATCACCGGCGTGATCAGCAGCGAGAGCGAAACCTCGATAGCGATCAAGTCCAGTATGGGCACTATTGTGCTGTCCAGAGGAGCCATCGCGAAGATAGAGAGAGCTACTGCGGAGGTGAACCGCGCGCTCGAATCCCAATGGGAACAGGAGCGGAGTCAGGAGGAAAAAAAGCTCAACGAGGCGAAGCGCGTTGAGGAGGAGCAGCGGGCCAAGGGCCTTGTGAAATATCAGGGTACGTGGATTACGGCAGAGAAGGCGTACGAGATTGAGAAGGGTGTTGCAAGGGATAAAGAGGAGTGGGAGAAGAGCGTTGAGCAGCAGAAGAGAGATCTCCAGGAAATGGAAAAGCGCTTGAGGGATCTGGAGGCGCGCCTTGAGCAGAGGCAGCGAGAGGCTGATTTTCGAGAACAGCAGCTGGCGTTCAAAGAACAGAACCTGCTCCTACAGCAGCAGAATCTCCAGCGGCAAGCCGAGCAAATCGCCAGAGAGAAACAGCAGTCCCCGCCGAAGATGTTTGCCATCCCACGAGTTGAGGTGGTGCCGCCCGGGGGGCAGCCCTAGCGTGAGTACCTCACCACGCGGAGCAGGGGGAGGAGTATCGGAACCTCTTTCCGATATCGTTCATACTCGCTCCCAAAACGCTTGAGCAATCCAGGCTCTTCAAATGTCTTGTGGTACCATATCTCAAAGACACAGGCGAGAGGGAAGAGCACGAGCGTGATGATCGAATTGCGGAGGAACGCAAGGGCGACGAAGTAGAATACAAGCAGGCCATACGCCATCGGATTGCGCGTGTGGCGGTAGGGCCCCTCGGTGACGAGGCGTTGCGTGAGCGGTCCCAGCTCGTAGCCGAGTATTTCATTCGGATGCCCTTTGCCGCGCCTGATGATGAACACCTGCGCCCATGCGATCCAGAACCAGGCGTAGGCGAGGGCGATGATGCCTGCCGCGATCTGGTAGGGGAATGGCAGCAGCGGACCCAGGCTGAGGAGCCGGTCAAACATCGGTCCCAGTTGAGCGATCAGGAGCGGAATCCCGCACGCGTAAATCAGTATGACGAGGAGGTAGCTTGCCCCCACGTTCATTGATTTCCCCATGCCTCGTATTTTCTCACAACGCCGTCGGGGGGTCAACGCCCAGGGGATGCCCGAAATGGCGGATAATGTAGGGGTCGCCTGCCTGCCGGTGGGCAGGGATTCATCCGACCCGCCCACAGGGCTCGATAAATCGAGCCCCTACAATAATAACCAATTCTATTTACTCGCACCTAATGGGTGATTATTTTGATCTGTTATCCGCCATTTTGGGGGATGAGGGGACTCTATGCTCGTCCAGGTGGATGTTAAGAAGATCATCGCAACACCGTCTGCGTATGCCATCTTTTTGGGGAATGGGGATAAAACCTTCGTCCTCTACGTGGGCCCGGGGGTGGGGATGGCGATGTCCATGACGGTCGAGGGCGTGAGAAAAATTCGCCCGCTCACCCACGATCTCATCACCAGCATTCTCGCGGGACTCGGGGTGATCATCGAACGGGTGGTGATCAATGACCTTCGCGGCAGCACCTTTTACGCGCGCATCTTCCTCAGGGAAGAGAGCGAGGGCAGTACGCGCATCGTTGAGCTTGATGCGCGGCCGAGCGATTGCGTGGTGCTCGCGAAGCAAAATGGCGCGCCGATCTACGTCGAGAGCAGTGTGCTTACCAAGGTGGAGGATGTGAGCCATCTTCTCAGCACGAGGGGGGAGGCCTCGGATGACAGTGAAAAGGAGTAGGGCCATGTGCGCCGCGGGCCTCGCTATCGCGCTCGCGGGCTGCATGTCCACGACGAAGGTGACGATTGAGCGGCTCGGGCCGCCCGTTGCTGACGTGAGCGGAATAGGGGAGGTCGCCGTGCTCCCCTTTGCTGATACGGCAACGGAATCTCAACGTGGGGAGGCGGTTGCCCAGCACCTCGCTGCGGTGATGGTGAACACAGGGCGCTACCGGGTGATGAAGAGCGATCAGATAAACACGCGCCTCACCGCAGCGGGAATCAATTTCTCCTATCCCCCAGATGCCGCACTGGTGAGAAAAATCGGTTCCGCGCTGGGGGTGGATGCGGTGCTCTATGGATCAGTGGAAAAATTTCAATTCGAGGAGGAGAGCCGGCTGGTGAAAGTCAGGGAGCAGGTTTGGACAGGGGATTACGCACGAGACAGTCGCGGTGCTATTATTTCGGACGTGGGGGTGGATGGCGAGGCGACGCCGCGCCAGCGCTTTACAAAAAAGCTCGTGGAGAAGAACCACCTCAAGCGCTATGCCGTTCTTGATATCCACTTCCGCATGGCTGACGCCTTTCCGGGCAATGTGATCTGCGCCAAGTCGGAGTCGGAGTCGAGAAGCTGGGAGGGAACGGGGCCTGAGGAGATTGCGCAGATGCCATCGAGGGAAGTCATTCTTGATCTCCTCCTGGACCGTGCAGTAAAATCATTCGTACGCCAGATCGCCGCGCACCCTATTGAGGAAGAACGGGTGTTAGAAACAGGTGTGTTCCACTCGACGAGGCTCGGCGTGGAGCTCGCCAAAAACAATCTCTGGGATGAGGCAATGGAGAAATGGATGCAGGCCATCAAAGCCAAGCCTGAGGATTCGGCGGCGTACTACAATCTTGGCATCGGCTTCGAGCGCAAGGGACTCTTCGACCTCGCCTATAAATCCTACCAGAACGCGCTCGTGCGCCAGCCGCAGTCGAAGCGCTACATCAAGGCGATCGCACAGATCCAGAAGCTCATGAAGGAGCTGGAGTGATTGTCAGGGAGTGATCGCTCGGGTCTGCTCGATTGCCGGTTGGCAAGGTGCGGCCCATTGCCCCGCCTCCGGGGCCTTTAAACATTAGGCGTTCAGTGTTGGGCCATAGGAAGGTTTTCCACGAGCATCGCCACCGCGTTACCACCGCCCAGACAGATTGCCGCGAGCCCCAGTTTCTTCCGCGTGTCCTTCAGGATATGGAGGAGGGTCACCAGGATCCTGCAGCCGCTCGCACCGAGCGGGTGACCGAGTGAGAGCGTGCCGCCGCGGATGTTCACTCTATCGGCGGGCAACCGCAGCTCACGGATACCGACGATCCCCTCGACCGCGAACGAGTCAGCAATTTCAAATACATCCACGTCGCTGAGCGCGAGGCCGCTCTTGGCGAGGAGCCCTCTCACGGCGGGAAAGAGGGCCGCGAATGTTTCCCGCGGTTCAACGCCGACCATGTTCCAGGAGAGGATGCGGGCGAGCGGCCGCATCCCCTTCCCGCGTGCGTAGGACTCCGAGGCGACCAGAACCGCGGCGGCGCCATCCGCGATGGGAGTTGCATTCCCTGCCGTCACGGTCCCTCCTTTCTCAAAGGCGGGTTTGAGGATGGAAAGCTTCTCGGGCGTGCAATCACAGCGGGGGCATTCGTCACGGGCAAGACCCTGCCCTGCATCGCCTCCCGCCGGACCCTGGAGGGGGACGACCTCCGGGTCAAAAAGGCCGTTGTCAATGCTCGCGGATGCCCTCTGATGGCTCGAGAGGGCATACTCGTCCTGAGCGGCGCGGCCTATCCCGTGTGCGCGCGCGAGGTGCTCGGCGAATATGCCCATGGGTTTCCCGCTGAAGGCGCATCTGAGGCCGTCGTATCTCAAGGAACTCACTGCCCTCCCGTCCGCGCAGTCCCTCATCGAGAGGTGAGGCGCCCGGCTCATGTTCTCCATGCCGCCAGCGACGATCACCGCGCTTTCACCGAGTAATATGGATTGGGCAGCGAGGGACACAGCCCGGATCCCCGAGCCGCACACCATGTCAATGGTGAGCGCAGAAGCTCCATAGGGGATGCCGGCGTGCACCGCTGCCTGCCTGGCCGGGTTCTGGCCCAGGCCCGCGTGGAGGACGTTCCCCATGATGACGTCAGTGACGTCGGCGGGAGGAACTCCACTCCGGTGGAGCAGTTCTCTGATGACGATGCCGGAGAGCTGGGGGGCGGGGAAATCCTTGAGACCTCCCTGAAAGGATCCGAGCGGTGTCCTCAGTGCGGCGATGATCAGCGGATTCTGCATGCGATTGCCCCGTCGTTAGCCCGGTTTCTATTATGTCAAAAGGAGCGGGGCCGTTGGAAAAATATTTTGGCGGGACGGAACAGGTTAAAAGTAACCCCTCAGCTATAGGGAAAAAACAGCATGAATGACTATCCACTGATTTCACGGATGAGCACGGATTTTTAAACAGGTCATCCGTGTAAATCCGTGTCAATCCGTGGATGAAAACACTGCGTGAAGTGAATCAGTGTCCCCCATCACTGAGGGATTATGGTCCAAAAGATGTTCACAGGGGAAACCCGCATGTGGTACGATACATTGTTAATGTGAGCTCGTATTGTTGCGTCGCATCGGCTGTCCGCGATCTGAGGAAGGAGGTCACCAATGGCGCTGAAGAAGCAGTTGTCAATTACCGTGGTGAATCAGGCCGGTGAAGGTTCGAAGCTCTGCGCGCTGCTCAAGGAGGCTGGTATTAACATCGAAGCGATATCCGTGTGCGAGTTCACCGAGGGCGCGGTCTTGCGTCTCATCGTGAGCGATGAACGGGCCGCGGTCAGGCTCTTGAGGGAAAACGGGTATGCCGTTCTCGTGCGCGTGGTGCTGGCACTGCCTCTGGATAACAGGCCGGGGGTGCTGGGTGAGGTGATGGCAAAGCTCGCGAAGAGCAGCCATAACATCAATTACTGCTACGGCAGTATTTCGCCTGGAGCAAACAGGGCGATGATCTATCTGGCCGTGGACGATGCGATCAAGGCCGACATGCTGTTTTCGGAGAGGGGCTGATGGAGTTCGGACGGCGCTCCCGCGCGACCCTGGACATTCTCCGTAAGGCAGAAAACCCTCCACCGTGGGAGGGTTTTCTGTTATCGGTGCGGTTATGCGAACCTAGACAGACTTCTTCAGTTCCTTGCTCGCCTTGAACGTCACTGCTTTGCGCGCCGCGATCCTGATCGACTCTCCCGTTTTCGGGTTGCGGCCCATGCGCGCCGCGCGAGTTTTTACCTTGAATGTTCCGAAGCCCACGAGGCTCACCGAGCCCTGCTTCTTCAGGCCGCTCAAAATCCCGCCCAGTACGGCCTGCAGCATCCTGCCGGCCCCCGCCTTTGTCTCAATGCCGGCTTTCTTATCGGCGACAATGGCCGCGATCAACTCTGCTCTATTCATTCAGAGAACCCTCCTTTCGATGATCGGCTATTGTACAGAAATGAGCGCAGGATGCAAGATAAAAAACACGAAATCTGTAAGGCCTCAGTTGCGTGGGGGTAGCGGATCCATGCAGATAGTGTTCTTTCATACACACCTATGGCGTCAGATTGCTTCGTCGGCCACGTCCCGCTTAGCGGGACTCGGCCTCCTCGAAATGACGTGTGCAAGACCAATTTTTTCACACCTTCTGAGGCCTTACACAAAGAATGGGCTTCAACTGTGCGAGGCGCGTGTGCTAGTATGAAATGGCATGAATAGAAATGGGCGGCTGATCACATTCGGCGTATTTTTCGCATCCCTCGCCGTATTCTCACTCGCGCGTTCCCGGTTCGTGAGCTTGAGCGCCACGGGGACCGCCCAGGCCCTGCTGCTTGCGGGCGACGAGCCTGCCTACCTGATGCTCACGCATAGCCTCGCGACGGATGGAGACTTCAATTTGTACAACAACTGTCTCAACAGGGATGGCCGCTTTTTCGGGAGGGAGCAGAGCGGCGGCCACGCCGCGCGCAAGGATCGGGAGAAAAAGGAAGTGTACTCGATCCACACACCGGGCCTCGCGATCCTGCTCGCACCGGCCTACGCGCTGGGGCTGCACGGCCCGATCGCCCCGCGTCCCGTGGTGTGCCTCTTCCTCAATTTTATTGGAGCGCTCCTCGCGGTCAATGTGTATTGGTACTGCGCCGCCATCACCAGCGACCGCAGTCCCGGGTCTGCCGCGCGCACGGAACTCCTGCCGGTATTGGCGAGCACCGCGGCCGTCGTCCTCACGCCCCCTGTGCTTTTTTATTCCAATCTCGCCTACCCGGAACTCCCAGGGGCGCTCTTCGTTCTCTACGCGCTGCGCCACACAATTCCGCACCCTAAAGGGTGCGCTACAATTTCGCCGTCACGCCGTCACGCCGATACGCTCGCACGCATTTTTTCTGCTCTCGCCGCGGCATTTCTCCCGTGGCTCTCATTCCGCTTTTTAGCCCCGGCGGTCATCATCATCTGGCTGCTGTCACGGAGCGCAACACGGGGGCGCCGTTTTGATTTTCTATTCCCATGTGTGGCACTCGCGGTCTCTCTCGTGTTCCTCCTCTCCTACCAGTATCGCGCTTTTGGAACGATACATCCCGCGGGTGGGTATGTCTCCCAGGATTGGGCTCGCCGCGGCTTCTTCAATAGGGGCATCAGCAATGGGCTCCTGGGGATCATCCTCGACCAGGGGCATGGTATCTTTGCGTGGTCGCCTGTGTATATCCTCTCGTTCACCGGCCTGCTGCTCCTCCTCCGCGAGCGGCGAGATCAGGGCGTCTGGCTCCTGATCGTTCTGCTCTCGTTGTATCTGCCCGGCGCGTCCTTCATCCATTGGTGGGGAGGCTTTGCCCCTCCACCTCGTTTCATGGTGGCGAGTGCTCCCCTCCTTGGTGGTGCGCTCTGCTACGCCCTCCTCCGCGTCCCTCGGCGCTCCTTTTCCATTATCTTCGCTCTCCTGTTGTGCGTGAGCCTGTATTTCGGCTATGTGGGTTGCATGCATCCCTCAAGGCTCTACCGCCACCAACACATCATCACCACCTACCATCCGCGCATCATGAGCAGGATTTTCCCGTCATTCATGCGCCATCGCCGCTCAACGTGGCCCTTGACTATACTCTGGGGGGCGGCTATCGTCTTGCTCAATGGATATTACCTGTCGAGGCACGAGCGGCAAAAGGATAAGGGAGCGTCGCCGGTTCTCGGGCACTCGTGACTCATCCCCATTTGACAGCCCTGAGGTGTCTCCTCTCATCGCAGAGGGGGAACAATCCTGTCCGATTGGTTTCCTCACCGATTGATAACTTATTGCAGGGGAAGATATTGAGATCATACGTTCGATCGCGCCCTGTTGCGTCAAAGAGAAAAGTACTCGTAGTAGTAGCAGCCTTTCTCTCTTTTTTTGCTTCTTTTTTTCTCTCTTTGTGAATAGTGTGAATAAGTGGATAACACCGCCATCCGAGAACGCATTTTTCTCCCCACAGAGC
>JAPLCX010000007.1 GCA_026392035.1 Candidatus Auribacterota bacterium
CAACTAAAATCCAGAGGGTAGGTCTCCACACAGGGGGGGGAAAACCCCTTTTCGGCCAAAGCACCCAATATAATCAATCCACAAGCCTCGGAAAAATACAAAAACCCTCAAATATCAAAAATCTGCGAAAGTCGGGCTAAAAATGCAAGATGCGCCATTTCATATGTCATCTTCGATCTTTGCACGAGTGTTTTGACTTTTTCGTTTTTACTTTTGCCTTTCTACCGCTCCCCCTTCAGCACGACGAGCTCAGGGACGATCTTGAGCAGCAGCTTCTTGCAGCACGCCCTGATATCCTCCACATTGGTGTAGCTGAGCACCTCTTCCGCGAGTGCTCTCGCCTGGGCGAGGTGTACCGAGCGTATCACTTTTTTTATCTCCGGAATGGAGACCATGCTCACGCTGAACTCGTCCAAGCCCATGCCCATGAGGATGAGGGCGAGGGATGGTTCTCCCGCCATCTCGCCGCACATCCCCACCCAGATGTTCTCATTGTGACCGGCGGCGATGATCTGTTTGATGAGCCTGAGAATCGCGGGGTGTCGGGGTTCGTAGAGGTACGCGATCTTTTCGTTCACGCGGTCTACCGCGAGCGAGTACTGGATAAGATCATTCGTGCCGATGCTGAAGAAATCCACGTGCTTGGCGAGGATATCGGCGGTGAGCGCCGCTGAGGGGATCTCGATCATCACCCCCACCTCTATCTCCCTGTCGAATTCCTTCCCGTGTTTCCTCAACTCGTTCTTGGCCTCCTCGAGAATCTCTTTGGCGCGGAGCACCTCCTCGAAGCCGGAGATCATGGGGAACATTACCTTGACGTTCCCCACGCTCGAGGCCCTCAAGATCGCCCTGAGCTGTGTCTTGAAGATGTCGGTTCTCTCCAGACAGAAACGGATCCCACGCCAGCCGAGGAACGGATTCATCTCCCGAGGGACCTGCGGGTCGGAGAGGAACTTGTCGCCGCCGATATCAAGGGTGCGGATAATCGCGGAGTGGGGGCGCACGTGCTCGGCGACCGTCTTGTACGCCCGGTACTGTTCCTCCTCGGTGGGGAGATCCTTGCGGTTCATGTAGAAAAACTCCGTCCGGTAGAGGCCGACCCCCTCCGCGCCGTGCTCGAGGGCGGGAGCGACGTCCTCTGGCAGCTCGATATTGGCGGCGAGGGCGACGCGGTATCCGTCGAGCGTTTCCGCGGGGAGGTTCTTGAGGCTGGTCAACCGCTCCTCGATGACCTGAATCCTGTTCTTTAGCTGAGTGTACTTCTGGAGCGTCTGCTTCGTAGGCGAGGTGATGACCATGCCGCCGGTCCCGTCGACGATGAGTGTCTCTCCGGATTTGATCTTCTGGGTGAGATCGCGAAGCCCGACGACCGCGGGTACTTTGAGCGAGCGGGCCATGATGGCGGTGTGCGAGGTCATCGCGCCGATGTCGGTGACGAAGCTGATCACCTTGTCCTTGTGCATGAGCGCCGTGTCGGAGGGAGAGAGGTCGTGGGCGACGATGATCACCTCTTCCTTGAGCCTGCTCACGTCCTCGCGCTTTTCGCCCATCAGGTTGTGGAGCACCCTGCGGGTGACGTCCCTGATATCGCTCGCGCGCTCCTTGAGGTAGTCGTCCTCGATCTGGGAAAAGATATCGGCATATTTCTTGCCGACCTGCTGGAATATATACTCGATGTTGTAGTGCTCGCGCTCTATCTTCTTGATCACGTCCTCGATCAGCGACCGGTCCTCGAGGACGAGGAGGTGCGCGTTGAAGATTTCAGCGTGCTCGGTCCCGAGTCGCTCGGATAGCTTGCTCTGGATATCGAGGATCTCTTTCCTGGTGCGGATCAGCGCGTCTTCGAATCGGGCGATCTCCGTGGGGACCTGCTCTGCGTCGATGTGCCGCTTGATGACCACAACCTCCTCGCTGTCGAAGATAAAGGCTTTTCCGATGGCAACGCCCGGCGAGACACCGATGCCGTGGTGGCTTTCTTGCGTGAGCCTGGGACGCCTTATTATTTTCGCGGGCATTTTAACCTTCTCCGAATTTTCCCTTCACCAGCGCCTCGAGGGCCCTCACCGCCTCTGCGGCGTCTGCTCCCCCGGCGGTGACGGTGATCTTCAATCCCTTGCCGGCCGCGAGCATCATGATCCCCATGATGCTCTTTCCATTGACCTTCTCGTTGCCCCTCTCGACGGTGATGTCAGATGAGAACTTGTTGGCCAGCTGCACGAACATGGCCGCGGGCCTGGCGTGGAGGCCAAGCCTGTTCGTGATCGTGAGATCCTTTTTCACTACTGTATCGGCCATTGGGCCCTTCTACCTCTCGGGGGCGATTTGGATCAGCTTGATAATGATATCTGCGAGCCGCTCAGGATCGTGTCTGACGTAATCACGTGCGCTGATGACATCTTCGACAATTACCCGGTACGGCTGATGGCGCATCTCTTTGAGGTCGACCGCGACGGGCTCAGCGTTCTCGCCCTGATACTTTTTGAGCAGCGAGGATGGCACTCTGCCGTTATTGCACACCACGTAATCGACGATGTCGGTGTCGGCGTGCCTGAGCAGCGCCTCAACGTGCTGCGACGCGGTGTACCCCTTTGTTTCTCCCGCTTGCGTCATCACATTGCAGACGTATATCTTCACTGCGGGGGAGGCGGCGAGTGCTGCGGACATCCCCTCGACGAGGAGGTTGGGGATAATGCTCGTATAGAGACTGCCGGGGCCCAGGACAATCGCGTCGCTCTCGCTGATCGCCTGGAGCGCCGTTTCCGTCGGACGGCTCCCGCTCGGCTCAAGGGCGACCTCCACCACCCCGCGCGCGCTCTTCGCAATCATTTCTTCCCCGCGGGTGACCGTGCCATCCGTGTGCCTGGCGACCAGGGACACGTTGCGCAACGTGCACGGCACCACCCGTCCGCTGATGGCGAGGACCTTGCTCGAAGCCTCCACCGCCTTTTCAAAGTCGCCGGTGACCTTCGTCATGGCCATGATAAAGAGGTTGCCAAAGCTGTGGCCGCCGAGCTCGCTGCAGTCATCAAACCGGTACTGGAAGAGCCGGCTCATGAGCGGCTCCGCGTCCGCGAGTGATACGAGGCAGTTGCGGATATCCCCCGGGGGGGGAAGGTTGAAGTCCCGCCGCAGCCGACCGGAGCTGCCGCCGTCATCCGCCACGGTGACAATCGCGGTCAGGTTGCTCGAGTACCTCTTGAGCCCCTGGAGGAGGACGGAGAGACCGGTTCCCCCCCCGATGGCCGTGATTCTCGGCCCCTTGCGCAACTGCGTCTTCTTGAACAGGATATCCACGAACTTGGTCTCTCCCCCCGGCAGGAATACATTCAGCAGGGAGCGGGAGAGTTTTGCGAGTGTGTAGAATTCGAGTCCCACACCGGCAACGAGCAGCGCCGCTCCGAGCGAACGGAACGCGATCGATTTTCCCGACACCAGAAGCACGTGAAAGCCGAGGCCGAAAACGAGCAGTCCCCCGCCGCACGCGAACCACCAGCGCTTGACACCCATCCCCGGATAAAACCATTTGAGTAATCGCATTGGTGATACGATTGAGGATTCAATTTGAACCTCGTAAGACTCAACCCTCAACCATCGACTTTTATTCCTTCTTCATCACTTCGATGAGGTCCCGGTCGAGAGCCTTGGCGGCGTGCCTGCCCATCTTCTTCAGGCGCTGATTGAGTGCGGCGGCCTCGAGGAGGAGGACAATGTCCCTCCCCGGCCTCACGGGAATGATGAGGTGGGGGAGGCTCTGCCCGAGGATCTCGATATTTTTGTCTTCCAGCCCCAGCCGCTCGTACTCCTTGCTGCTGTCCCATTCCTCAAGGGTGACCGCCAGTTCCACCTCCTGTGAATCCTTTATGCACGTGGCGCCGTAGAGATCCTGAACGTTGACAATGCCGAGGCCGCGAATCTCCACGTGGTGCTTGACGATATCCGCGCCGGTTCCTATGAGGTACTTTCCCCCCCGTAATTGTATCTTGACCACGTCGTCGGCGATGAGGCGGTGACCGCGCTTGATGAGCCCGAGGGCGCACTCACTCTTCCCCACGCCGCTCTTCCCGCAGATGAGGATGCCCACGCCGAACACCTCGAGCAGATCGGCACTCATGGAGGTTGAAGGTGAAAACTCATCCTCCAGGAAAATGGTCGCCTTGTTGATCAGCGACATGGTGACCATGGGGCTCCGGAAGAGAGGGACCCGCTCCCGCTCCGCCTCCTCAGGCAGCTCGGCGGGGGGCCGGTAGTTCCTCGCAATGATCACGCAGGGGACCCGTCGCTTGAGCAACTCGCGTATCCTCTTGCGGCGCAGCGTCACATCCATGCTGTGGAGATAGTTGATTTCAACCATTCCCAGCACCTGCGGCCTCCGGGATGCGAAGTAGTCAAAGTAGCCGGCGAGGGCGAGGCCGGGGCGGTTGAGCTCGGGCACCATGATGCGGCGCTTGAGCCCTTTCCCTCCTGCGACGAGCCTGAGTTTGAGCTTGTCCTTCGTGAGCTGATAAAACTCCTCAACCCTTATGCCTCGCATGAACCCTCCTTATCCGCGGGCGGGAGCTGCTCGGGGCGCCTGGAGCGACCTCTCTCGCCACCACCCCGGGTTGCTCAGCGATGCGGGAAATGCGTCCTCACGCTCGGTCTACTTCCCCGGCTCTATGAGCGCGTAGCTGCCGTTGACCTGTTGGTAGACGACGCTCGCGTTTTCCGCCGCGGTGTTCATGAAGAAGCGATACTTTTCTCCCGCAGCCACCATTGATGCGAGCGCCTCTTCCGGCGTTGCCCAGGCAACGTCGCAGGGCTCCTTCCTGAGGGGGCGCGGTTTCGCATCGGGCGTGAACGAGGCCTCGCTGAAGACCCGCAACTGGAATGTGGCCTGCTGATCCGGACCCTTGATCTTTTTGGGTATGAGATGGCCGATCTCGTGTTCGCCTATCCTGTAGAGCAGGTTTATCTCTTCAGTCTCCGCGTTGAGGAAGATGAAGAAGAGGTGGCGCTCAACCTTCATCTGTAAGAAGGCTTCCCCCGGGTACATCGGCTTCATGGGAAAACGCTGCGCGATGTAGGGCTCCTCCCATTCGGCGGTCTCCTCTCGTGGGGGCGCTCCATGGGCGCGCACCGGGGCCGGTTGGTGTTTCCGGAGGTGGCGTTCCTTGTAACGGAGGAGTTGTCGATCGAGCTTGGCCAGGGCACGGTCAATTGAGGCGTACATGTCAGGGGTCTCTTCCTGGCAGAAGAGATCGAGGTTCTTTCCCCTTGCGGAGAGCTCCACGCGGTGCCGGTACTTCTGCACGTCCATGATCACATGTATCTCATTGATATGGGGACGATCGTGCATGATACGGCCCAGCTTCTCTCGCGCGTAGTTCTTCATTGCTTCCGTGACATCCACGTGGCGCCCCGTGACGATCAATTGCATCTGATCCCTCCGTAAATCGTACGAGTGTGAATTGAGATGCGGTGTGGATTGCATGATCCGAATAACCGCATGATGAACTATCGCATTCTTTACACTTTCGACTTTTGGCTTTCAGCCGTGGTTGTCACATCTCGAAGCGTTCGCCCAGGTAGAATCGACGCGCCTCGGGGTCACTGATCAGGAACTCGGATGTCCCGTGGGTGAGGACCTTGCCCTCGTAGATCAGGTACGAGCGGTCTGTTATGGTCAATGTCTCCCTCACGCTGTGGTCGGTGAGGAGGATGCCGAGTCCCTTCGACTTGAGATTCGCGATGATCTGCTGGACGTCAAATACCGCGATCGGATCCACGCCAGAGAACGGTTCATCCAGGAGCATGAACGATGGGGACGTCACAAGCGCGCGGCTGATTTCGAGCCTCCTCCGCTCGCCGCCCGAGAGGGTATATGCCTTCTGCTTAGCAAGGTGGGCGATCCCCAGCTCGTTGAGCAGCTCATCAAGTCTGGTTTTCCGCTGGGCGCGAGAGAGCGGCAGCGTCTCAAGGATCGCCAGTATATTCTGCTCCACGGTAAGCTTCCTGAAGATTGACGATTCCTGAGAGAGATAGCTCATGCCCATGCGGGCCCTCTGGCAGGTGGGCAGGCCGGTGATATCCTTCTCCTGAAAAAAGACCGTTCCCGAATTGGGCCTGACGAGGCCGACGATCATATAGAACGTGGTCGTCTTCCCCGCGCCATTGGGCCCCAGCAGGCCGACAATTTCTCCGCGGTTGACCGTGATATCGACGCCGTTGACCACCGCCCGGCCGCCGTAGATCTTCACGAGACTGTCTGTCCGCGTGAGTGCCTTTCCGTTATTCTCGTGCATTGTTGTTCCTTCCATAATGGTTGTCCCCGCATACTCGATGCCGTTCACCGCACTTCGCCAAGTTCTCGTGCATTCTTATCGGAGTAGAATATGAGGCGGGCCGTGGGTTCAAAGATGGTCTTCTCATTGTCCTTGAAAATAGTGATTTTATCCGCCGTGTATGTGTTCCGCCCCTGCGTGATGGACGGCGACCCCGTCAGTATTATTCTCCCATCAGACGCGGTATAGACCGCCTTGCGGCTCTGGGAGCGCTTGTCGTGGGCGTCAATGACCACCTTCTTGCCCGTGGAGATGACTTCTTTGATCTCCCGCGTGTTGTGGTCAAAATGGACGACCATGGTATCGGCCCACATATTGCCGCTGCTGTCCTTGACGTGGACATGATCTCTGAATTCAGCCGTATTCTTTTTGTGGTCGACATCTGCGCGGTCAGAGGTTACCACGGTGGGCTGCGGTTTATCCGCTGGCCTGACCGGTGCCCGCACAGTCGGGCGGCCATCAGCGCTGCCCTGGGCAGCCGTCGCTCCTGTCTCTCCAGGTGAGCACACGAGCAGCAGCACCGCGGCAATAATCGCGCTCATCTCATGAGCCCCTTCCCGCCGGGCTGGGTATAGATCACTTTGACGTCCTTCTTCAGCGACGCCTTCCCCGACGCCTGGTCCCATTCCAGTCCCGTCCCCGTGGTGATTGAGTTCTCGGTGACGATGGTGACGAACTCATCCGTTGTTACCAGCTTCCTCTCTTTGTTGAGAAGGGCCTTGGCGCTGGTGGCCACGACGTTCGTCCCATCCTCCTGGTAGTAGATCGCGCGGGCGTTTTTGATTTCAATGTTCGTCGGGGTCAGGAATGTCGCCACGCTCCCCTCAATCTTCCACTCAATCCTGCCGTTTTTGTTCGTCGAGCTGAAGACGAAGCCCCCCTGCAGTTCTGATCCCGGGCTCCCGGAGTGAGGGGGGGCGTTTTCGGCAGGCACCGATGTCCGGAACGCGAAGAGGATTCCTGATATGAGCAGCCTAATCCCTATACGCATTCACTGCATCCTTCCACCTGCCCTGAGCCTTGAGGACAAGCTCAATGACCTCCCTCAGCGCCCCCTCGCCGCCACCCCTCTTCGTGACGAGAGAGGCCACCCGCCGAACCTCCTCAGCGGCGCGCGGTACGGCGACGGCGAGCCCTGCCTTCTCGAGGAGGGGGAGATCAGGGAGGTCGTCTCCGATAGCGCATATCTGGTGCGGGCGGAGTTTAAACTCCCGCTGCAGTATACCAAATATCCTGCCCTTGGCGGAAAGGCCCTGCCAGAGGCGGTTGACGCCCATTTCACGGCTCCTCCTGAGCAGCGCCTGCGAGGCGCGGGCCGAGACGAGCAGAACCTTGAGGCCGGACCGCCGCGCCAGCGCGACCGCGAGCCCGTCATGAACATGAAACCGCTTAAACTCGGATCTATGAGATCCGTACACAATGCCGCCGTCGGTCAGGACGCCGTCCACGTCGGCGACGATTGCCCTGATCAGGCGCGCCCTTCTAATAATGTCAGCCTTTTTCATATCGCGAAGAGAATTTTGTTGCGCCCCGTGCGGCTGCAGTGGATCAGCAGCCCCTCTCAACCGATCCCGATCAGATCCACGACATCGAGCATGCCGACCGGCATGCCCCTCGGGTTCACCACGGGCAGCTCATCGATCTTGCGCTTTTTCGGGTTCTCGCCCCTCATGACGCGGAGTGCCTCGACGGCGAGTCTGTCGGGGCTTATGGTGATCGGGCTGTGGATCATGAATTCCCTGATCAGGCGCATTGATACGTCCGTCTGTGTCTCGATCGCGCGGCGGAGATCTCCATCGGTGAAGATGCCCACCAGCTTCCCCGCGCGGTCAACGACTGCGGCGGCTCCTGCGCGGGCATTGGTGATCGCGAGGAGCACCTCCTTTATCCGCATATCCTCCCTGACGATCGGATTGGCCTTGCCGGTACGCATTACGTCCTTCACCTTGAGGAGCGCGCGGCCCAACTCCCCCCCCGGATGGTAGAGTGCGAACTCCTCCGGTTTGAGTTTCTTCTTCTGGATCAGGGCGACGGCGAGGGCGTCTCCCATCGCGAGCATCGCGGTGGTGCTCGCCGTGGGCGCCAGCCCGAGGGGGCAGGCCTCGCGCTCAACAGCGACGTTGAGGATGATATCGCTGTGCGCGGCGAGTGTGGACCGCGGATTGCCCGTCATACAGATCATAAATGCCCCGATCTTTTTCACCACGGGTATGAGCCTGAGCATCTCTTCGGTTTCGCCGCTGGATGAGAGGGACAACACCACGTCGCTCCTGGTGACCATTCCCAGATCTCCATGAACCGCCTCGGCCGGGTGGAGGGAGAGTGAGGGGACGCCGATGCTCGCGAGCGTTGCCTGTATCTTGCGGCCAATGATACCCGGCTTGCCCATCCCGCACACGATCACCCGGCCCGCGCATTCGTAGATCGCCTCAACGGCCCGGTCAAAGTCCCTGTTCAGCTTCTTGCCGAGGGCGCGTATCGCCGCCGCCTCGATTTTGAAAACATCCTTCGCAATCCTACGGTGTGACGATGTGCTCATAGTCATCCTGCTTCACGGTTTCACCACGGAGGGCACGGAGAAGAGGAAAGACATTGAGCAACCACTAGAAAATAATTACTACAGCATAGTGGCTGGCCCTTCAATGTCTTCGGTGGTTCAAAATCTCCGTGTGCTCCGTGCCTCCGTGGTAGATGGTTATGAATCGGCGCGTTTCACGACCCGGTCGATTTCAACACACTCCCTGAGCAGCGCCGCAAGCTCTCCCAGCGCGATCTGGTTGGGGCCGTCGCAGCGCGCGCTGTCCGGCCGGGGGTGGACCTCGAGGAAGAGACCGTCGCAGCCGGCGGCAACCGCGGCCCTGGACAGAGCGGGCACGAACTCCCTCTGGCCGCCGGTGCTCGTACCGAGGCCACCGGGGAGCTGGACGCTGTGGGTCGCGTCGAAGACCACCGGGTATCCGTAGCTGCGCATGATGGGGAGCGCGCGCATATCGCTCACGAGATTATTGTAGCCGAAGCAGCTCCCCCTTTCAGTGAGCAGGAGGCCCGTTCCGCCGAACGCCTCGAACTTTCCTATGATGTTGGCGACATCCCATGGAGCGATGAATTGACCCTTTTTCACGTTCACCACGCGGCCGGAGCGGCACACCGCCTCGAGCAGATCCGTCTGTCTGCAGAGGAACGCGGGGACCTGGAGGACATCGGCAACCGCCGCGGCCGGCATGACCTGATCCACCGCGTGCACATCGATCAGCAGGGGGAGGCGTAGATCAGCATTGACCCTGCGCAGTATCTCGATTCCCCGCTCCAGCCCGGGGCCTCGATAGGCATCGCGCGAGCTCCGGTTGGCCTTGTCGTATGAGTTCTTGAATATGAGGGGAATCCCGGCTGATTCGCAGATCTCCTTCAAGCCCTGTCCCACTTCCCGCAGGAGCGCTTCGCTCTCGATCACGCAGGGTCCTGCGATCAGCGCGAGTGGAAGGTCCCCGCCGATTTTTACCCCTTTGATGGCGATTACACGTGGTTTCATTTCATCTCCAGCAATTTTCTCACCCGCTCCAGGTCTTCCGGGGTGTCGACGCCGATCGAATCATACGGTGTCTCCAGGACGCGGATGCTCACCCCGTGCTCAAGTATCCGGAGCTGCTCGAGCTTTTCCCGGAGCTCGAGCTCGGTCTGGGGCCAGCGCGTGAAGCGAAGGAGGAACTCTTTGCGGTACGCATAGAGCCCGATGTGCTTCAGGGAACATCCATTCCCGCGTGCGTCATCGCGCGTGTAGGGGATGCGCGCCCGGGAGAAGTAGAGGGCGTTGCCCTGGAGATCTCTCACCACCTTGACGATGTTTGGGTCATCGGCATCATGCGCTCCGGTCAGAGGCGTGGCCACCGTCGCCACGTTGAGCAGCGGTTCTCCGACGAGAGCGCTCACCACGGCGTCGATCGTCTCCCCCCGGATCATGGGCTCATCCCCCTGGATGTTCACGACGATATCGCAGTCGATGCCGGCCGCGGCCTCAGCGATCCGGTCGCTCCCCGAACGATGCTCGGGAGACGTCAGGACTGCTTTCCCCCCGAACCGGGTCACCGCGTCAACTATCCGTTGATCATCGGTCGCCACGACGACGCGATCGATACACCGAGCCTTCATCGCTGATTCACAAACGAGCTGAACCAGCGGCTTCCCGCCGATTGCCTCGAGGGCCTTTCCCGGGAGCCGGGAAGAGCCGTAACGCGCGGGGATTATACCGACCGCAGAAAGCATGCGTTTCCCCATTCAAGTTTAACCGCGGATCATGCGGATGAATAATTGTAACAATGAAATAACCCGCCACATCAGCGTAATCCGCGGTTGTTATTTTTCTTTTTCTTCGGCCTGCCCAGAATCCATGAGACCGCCCCGGAAAGGTCCCTGGCGACGTGGTCGGGCTGCGGTGATACCGGGAGCTCCCTCAGGGTTTCCTCCCCCGCACCGGTAAGGACGAGGATGGTGCGGCAGCCCGCGTTTTTACCCGTCTCTATGTCGGAGACGCGGTCCCCGATAAAGAATGATTCCCGTAGCTCAATGCCATAACTGCGCGAGGCCTCGAGCACCATCTTGGGCGAAGGCTTGCGACAGGAACACTGCTCAGCGGGGTGATGGGGGCAGTAGTATATGCCATCCAGCACGATTCCCTCCCCGCGCAGCGCGGCCGCCATCTTGTCATGGATTTTCTTGAGGTCTTCGTCCCTGAAAAAGCCTCTCGCGATCCCCGATTGATTGCTGACGACAAATATGAGGTATCCCGCTTCGCGCAGGCGCTTGAGCGCGTTGATCACGCCGGGGAGAAAGTGAAACTTCTCAGGATCCCCGAGATACCCCGGATCAACATTGATCGTCCCATCCCTGTCCAGGAAAATCGCCTTCCGCTTCAAGAATGCATTGCCTCGAGAATTTCGCTCCCGCTGGCGGTCGCCGTTCCCACTTTTCCCACGACCACGCCGGCGGCATAGTTTGCCACTACGGCTGCTTCCTTCATGGCGGCTCCGGCGGCCAGCGCCGCGGTGAAGGCGCTGATCACCGTATCGCCGGCGCCTGAGACGTCGTATACCTCGCGCGCTGTTGTGGGAATTGAAGCGGGCCTCCGGCCCTTCTGGAACAGACACATCCCGTATTCACCGAGCGTGATGAGAACCCCCTTGCATGCCAGGCGAGTGAGGAGGGAGTGTCCTATCTGATCGAGTTCGGCGCGGTCACCGGATTCAACTCCCGAGAGCCAGAGAGCCTCAGCGCGATTGGGGGTGATGACGGTGATCCCGCGGTAGTCGAGCCGGTGCCCCATCTTGGGGTCTACCGAGACCAATGTGCCGTGCTTTTTGGCAAGCGGTACCAGTTCGCTCACGAGCCGCTGCGTCACCAGCCCCTTCCCGTAGTCTTCGATGATGATCGCGTCAACCGTGCGCACGATGGATTTAACGTAGGCGACGAGCTGTGAAGTCTCACGGTCTCCGACCTCGACTCTATTCTCCTTGTCAACGCGGACCATCTGTTGGCTGTGGGCGATGATTCTCGTTTTCAGCGTGGTGGTCCGTTCGGGATTGACCATGATCCCCCCGAGGTCGATCCTCTCGTGGGTGAGCTTATCCCGCAGAATGCGTCCGATGAGGTCGTCTCCGACGATTCCGCATACGTACGTCTTGGCTCCCAGCGCGCAGAGGTTATTCACCACGTTTGCGGAGCCCCCGGGCATGTCTGACTCAGAGGTCACCTCAACAATCGGCACCGGTGCTTCAGGAGAAATCCGTGAAACGGAACCCCAGATGAACCGGTCGAGCATGAGATCCCCCACCACGAGGATGCTGAGCTGATCAAACTGTTTAAAGAGGCGATCGAGTTTTTGCCGGGGTATCGTGTGTGCGCTCATAGTCTCTCGATAATTGCACGGCTGAGGAGCGGTATCATGATCTCATGGTGGCCGATTATGTAGTATCCCCTGCCGCCGGCGGCGACGGGGCGCCGCACTACGTTCTGCATGGCGCGATATTGAACCATCATGTCGAACGTCGCGGTAGTGAAATTCGCGACCCGTATGCCGGAGTTTCGGACGACGGTCAGCGCCTTGAGAAAAACCTCAGGGAGGATGACGGCCGAGCCGATGTTGAGCATCACGCCGCCGCCTCCGAGATTGGCGACCACATCGGTAAACAACCTGAAATCGTTCATGGTCGTCTGACCGAGGATTCTGCCATCCGCCTGCGGGTGTTGATGAATGGTATCCGTCCCGATCGCAATGTGCACGGTTGCCGGCAGGCGCAGGCGCACGGCCTGGGCGAGAAGGCTCGCATCCCGATGGGGCAGCCTCTTTTTAAGGATGTAGAGCCCGATTGCCCATCCGGCGCCAAGCCCGCTGGCATCCCCTGCCGCCAGGGCATCGTTCATCATGGCCCCGGTCTCTTCCGCCATGCCAAACGTGCCCTTATTGAGCCCTTCCTGGACGTCCTCGGACGTTTTTCCGGCCAGGGCAATCTCGAAATCGTGAATGCTCGTGGCCCCGTTCATGGCCAGCGCCGTGATGATGCCGCGACGCATGAGGTCAATGATAACCCTGTTAAGGCCGCACTTCACCACATGCCCACCGACGGCTGCGATCACCGGTTTTGATCGCCGGTGAGCCCGCACAATTGCGTCCACGAATTCTCGCAACTCGCTGGCTGCCAGTATGTTGGGAAGCGAGTCAAGGAAGGCTTGAAATGTTTCGCCCTTGCGGCATGCCCTGCCGAACATCGCGAGGGAAACCTTGCTCTTCCTGCGGGCTATGGGGATAGTTTTTACACGGCGCGCCAGGGGAATCCACCTCTTTTTTGCCATATAGCTGTATCCCTTCCCTTCACCCAGGAACAGACAGGGAGCCCTAATGGACTAGATGCCACATCCTAGCAGTAATCGGGCGTAAAGTCAATGCCGGGCGGCGCGGAGTCTCCCTAGTTGTGCTGCTGCACCTTCAATGTCTTACCACAGAGGACACGGAGAAAAGGAAGAGCACACAGAGAAAATAAGGCAATGGTTTTACAAAGAGCAAAAGAGGGAAATAGGAATAAGAAGAACACACACTCTTATTCTCTTTTACTCTTTGTGAGAACACCGAGCTTTTTAGTCTCCGTGACCTCCGTGCCTCCGTGGTGAAACTGTTAGTGATGTTTTCTCTCGCACGACAATAGCGGACGCAACGGCGAGATCGCGGATGTGGGAAAGGGAGAGGCGAAGGGAACAGGGTGCCGGCCGGTTCGCGCAGCGTTCCCGCACCTGGTTCAGGTTGATAGACGGTTTCCCCCACTCATCCCGTCTCACTTCGAGCGCCAGCCACGGGAGCGGATCGAGGCCCGCCTGCCGGAGCGCGCTGCGGACGGCGACCTTGGCGGCGATGCGGCAGGCGAGGCGCTGGTGGCGAGCCCCCCCGGCCCCGCAGTAGCTCAATTCCGCCGGCGTGAAGAGCCGCTTCAGGAAACGGCTACCGAAGCGTTCCTCAGCGGTTCTGACCCTCTCGATCTCGATCATGC
The DNA here is from genome assembly GCA_026392035.1 of Candidatus Auribacterota bacterium. Classification (NCBI taxonomy): domain Bacteria; kingdom Pseudomonadati; phylum Candidatus Auribacterota; species Candidatus Auribacterota bacterium. The sequence continues at coordinate 13,853 of JAPLCX010000007.1, forward strand.
ATATGCCGGGATAATATGTCATTGTTCCGTCAGGTGCCGGCACCCGCTCTCCCCGCCACGTCCTCCGGGCGCGTCCGCCAGCGCCGGTGCATCCATACCCACTGTTCCGGGCGCGCCCTGATATAGCGCTCGATGCAGCGGGACCACTGTTGCGTATTATAGACCAGATCGCTCTTTCTGTCTCCCGTCGCGCGGAGGACGATCGGTTCCTCGACGAGTATCCTGTGCCTACGCCCCTCCCTGACAATCCGGGCGGGGACGAGTGGCGCGCCGCTCGTCATGGCGATGAGGACGGGAGCGGTTGGCGTGTAGGCCGGGATACCGAAGAATTCCACGAACACGCCATCGAGCTTCCGCACGTCCTGGTCTGCGAGGATCCCTATGATTTCGTTGTTCCTGAGCGTCCTCAAGACCGCCTTGGGTGACTCATCTCTGTAGAAGACGCGGAACCCCTTGGATCGCCTGAGCCCGAGGAGCAACCGCTCGTACTTCTCGTAGTAGGCGCGGCGCGCGACGACGCCGCCGCTGTAGCCGGACATGATGATATAGCTGGGGAAGAGTTCCCAGTTCCCGATGTGGCCGGTGATGATGAGGACTCCCTTCCCCTTCCGCAGCTCCCGGTCGATAATTTCCTTGCCCTCCATAGTGACGAGCTGGCGGAACTGCGCATCGTCGAGTCGCGGGTACAGGGCCAGCTCGGACAGGTTTCTTCCCAGGTTGACGAACACCGCCCTCGCGATACGGGCCCGCTCCGCGGCGCTCTTTTCCTGCCGATATGCGAGCGCAAGATTGGCGAGCGTCCTGCGGCGCTCTCTCCCGAGGAGATAGTACGCGCACCACCCGCCGAATGTCCCGATTGCGAAGATCACGCGTGCGGGGATGACACGCGCGACGGCGAGCAGGGCAACCGCGCAGTAGTACAGGAACTCCTTTCGAAACTTGTGTTTCACCTTCTCGGCCATGGCGGTATGAGCTATCGAGCGACCAGGCGTCACTGCGGTGATGCCTGGTGACCCATCACGGGCTGCCCCCTGCTGTTGCGATGGTTTCTTCTACTGCTTCACAGACTGTTTCCGCGCGGATGGCGCTCATGCAGTGCGGGCCCCTGTCGCAGTCCCTCTGGTAGCAGGGACGGCAGTCCACGGGCGCGCAGATCACCCGGTGATGCGCGCCATAGGGGCCCGTGCGACGGTGGTTGGTGGGGCCGAACAGTGCTACGACGGGGATGCCGAGTGCAGCCGCGAGGTGCATCGGGCCGCTATCGGTGGTCACCAGCACGTCAAGCCTCTTGAGGAGCGCTGCCATCTTAAGGGGATCCGCGATCCTGTCAACCGCGAGCGCCCGCCCTTTCATCAACCGCGCGACTGCGTCACCCCCTCCCGAGGTCCCGCCGATGATCACGACCTCAGTCCCCGCGGATGACAGGAGATCCCCTACGCGGGCGCAGCGCTCATACGGCCATCGCTTTGTCTTCCATCTGGCTGAGGGAGAAAGTCCCACGATAGGTGCGCGGCGCCGCGGACGTCTCGCCTGCAGGACCTGTGCGGCCCAGGCTTCCTCCTCCTCGCCGGTGCCGAGGGGAAAGGTCACTTCGCGTCTTCGGCCGGCGAGGGCCTCGGCGACGAGCAGGTACCGGTCCACCGAGTGCATCTCCTCATCAGGAACACCAACCCTGGATGTGTAGAAAAGCTGGGCGCACTCACGGGCGTTTGCGAAACCCGCACGGGTCGGCGCGCCGGTCATGGCAGTGAGCACACCACTCCTGAAAAGGCCCTGCAGGTCCAGGACCGTGTCGAAGCGCGCGCCGTACAGCTGGCGGCACAGGCGGGCAAAGGATGTGATGGCCTCGGGGAGATTCCTCTGGGCCCTCCACAAATGGCGCTGGAAGAGAAACAGGCGATCAATGCAGGGATTGTGCTCCAGGAGCCGCCGGTACTGGGTGTTGACCAGCCAGGAGATCCGCGCGCCCGGCCACGCACTCCTCAGGTGGGCTGCCACCGGGAGGGCCTGGACGATATCACCGAATGAGCTCGGTTTTATGATGAGGATGTTTTTCATCTAGTCCTCTGTGCCCTCGGCGTGCAGCGTTGAGCTGCGGGAGAATCTCCGCTTCCTCTTCACGAGATTTCTTCTCGTCTGTCGCGCGATCGCTTTCCACATCGGCCTCAGCTCCCGGCGCCGGCGTGTCCCCAGATAGGTTTTGAGAAAGCTCAGTCGATCCCGGATGCTGACGTATGACAGATTGAGGAGCGACATATTGACCTGTACCATATTGCGCAGGACATTCCTCCGGGAGAGCCTGAGCTTGGTGCGCACGAAGTCCAGATCCGTGAGGTACAACGTGGGCCTCCCCACGCGGTTTTTTCCCACGAGGATATTCGTCGCCTTCATATCGCCGTGGTAGACGCCCAGGAGGTGGATTCTCCTGAAGAAGAGGGCCAGGGCTCGGATGAGCTCTTTCCGAGCCTGGCTCGCGGCGTGGCAGGAATGTGCCAGTTTCGCGAGCGCTGCCACCAGGTTCTCCACGGATAGGATCTTATCGGTGATGAGGTAGGCGTCCCCGAGCAGGTGCATGGCGCGCCTTTCCTCCATGGCGGCGATCGCATTCACCGCGTTCACGTTCCGTATCCGGAGGGCGTAGGCGCCCTTCCACGAACGGATGGCCTGCGAGCGGCGCCAGAGATACTTGAACGCCTGCCATCCGCGCTTCCTCTTGTAGTGTTTGATGAAGAGCCTCCTCTGCGCCGCCTGGACGGTAACCTCCTTTTCCCACATAGACTTGCTCCGCGACTCCTTGACAAGGGACGCCCCCGCCCGCGCCATATCACGGGCGAGGAGGAGTTCGGCTATTTCGCCCTTCCACTCCTCCCGCCGGGCGAATCCTTTGAGGTGCGCGAATCTGAGACGCATGAAGTACTTATTGCTATTCCGGCAGCGCTTTTCCCTGTGTCGCCAGAGCTTCCACCGCATTGCCCTGGTCCGGGTGTCTATGAGCGTGAGGAGGGCCCTCTTCTCATTTTTCCAGGGCTCATCCTCGCCGAAGTAAGAGTTGAAGAAGAGAAGCCGTTCGCCGATGCTGAGGGAGATGCTCGCGAACATATTGAACTGGGCGAGGCTCTTGATCCGATGCTTGAGCGCGAGCGATGGCCTCGCGCTCGCGCGGTGGAGGTCGAGGAGGTAAATACACTTCTCCCCCGAGGGGAGCGTCTCCACAAGAAAATTCCCCGGATGGAGGTCCTGGTGGTAGATGCCGTAGTCGTGCATCCGCCTGAGGAGCGTGGCGAGGAGGGCGATCAGCTCCCTCCGCGTCCGCGCATCGGCCCGGAGCGTCCCATCGTCGGAGAAGAGCGCCTCTTCAAGGGTGACGCAATTGAAGAGGCGCACGGTCAAGAGGTAGCTCTCCATGAGTATGCCGGACCTGCGGCGCTCGCCATAGGCGACTGGTACCACCGTTGGCAATCCTCGCTCTGCGGCGGCGGTGGTAATCCGCCATTCCCTGCGAGCCTTCGACCCGCACACATTGGCCTTGATCCAGTCCCCCAGCCTTCCGCGGCGGTAGATCTTGATGATGAGGGGGAGTTCCTTCTTTCCTGCCGGGATCGAGGCAGAGAAAATGATCCGCATGGGTGATCTCTTTATGAGCTCCCCCGTGCGTTCCCGGAGGAGTTGCCTCGGATCCGGCGTGCGCGGGGCGAGGAAGATCGGCGCGTACGCGGCAGACACCTGCCAGCATATTCCGTTGCTGTCCCTTACCGTAACGACGTTACTGTGCGTCATAGCGTCAATTGAGATTCTGTTGGGGTTTTGGATTTGGGATTTGGGATTCGGCAGCACCGGTTCCCATCGCATAGAGCATGGCGAGAAACAGGATGACAGTGAAGTTGATGTGCATGAATGAACCCCCGGTGAACCTCCCCGTCCAGCTGCAGTCTACAAGTGAAAAGACGAGAAACGCAGCGAGGGCGGCCGCGAGCCCCTGTACCAGCGCGTGCCGGACAGGATCGCGGTCGTCCCTCATGCGAGCGCGAATGGCGCGGCACAGGGCGAGCACGCCCCATGCGCATGCGCACAGTCCTCCCACTCCGGACTCCGCCCCCACCTGCAAAAAGAGATTGTGCGCGTGGTCCCGGTAGGTCAATTTCTCCCGTGGGGCGCGCGCCACATTTCTTGTATCCGCAGCATCCTCAAACCGGAAGCAGGCTGTTCGAAACTCACCCGGCCCTACGCCGAGGAGGGGGCGCGCGCGGATCATGCGCAGCGCATCTTTCCAGACCACCAGCCGCTTTTCCACGTTGCGGTCGCGCATCTGCCCTATGGAGAGGAAGCGGTTGAGCGCCCTCCGGTGCGGGAGGAACTGGAGCGCGAGGATGGCGGCAACCAGCAGCGCAACCAGCCTCCAGGAACGAAACAGGGAGAACAGGAGGGCCGCGCCGACCATTGCGATCCAGGCGCCGCGCGAGTAGCTGTACACCACGCAGAGAAAAATCACAAAGAGGCCGGGAACGAATGCCGCGGCGCGCCATCCGCGGCGATGCCCCCTCGCATCGCACGCCGCCTTCGGTCGCGCGATCAAGGCGGTGCTCAGGGATAGCGCCAGCACCATAAAAAGGCCAAGGGCATTCTTGCCGTCCCAGAATGGATACCCCCGGTCAATCATCTTCCACATCCCCTGCCGGTAGTGGTAGGCGATATTGACCGAGGCGACCACCACCGCAACGGAGAAGAGCGCGAGGATCACCCTGCGGCTGTCCACCGCCGTCCGCAGGAGATAGAGGCTTGCGTAGAAGAAGGTTGCATAGAGGATGATTTCAAGAATCGCGTCCACTCTCTCCGCGGGAGTTCCAAAAGGCGAGAGGAGCGCAGAGACACAGTTCGCAGCGAGGAACAGCAGGATCGGGTACCCGAGCGTACCGCTGGTAAGGTAGCGGCGCGGATGAAGGAGGAATGCCAGGAGCCAGAGGGAGCAGAGGAGGAACACGATATTCTGGGCGCTGGTGAGGCTCACCTGACCGAACGGCGTGGCGAACTTCAACCATGAGGGCCTCAGGAATATGAGCGCCAGCGCGGGATAGAACACGCACAGTGATAACCGGTCTATGGCCAGAAGGAGTCGGTCTTTCATCGTCATGGGATCATCATTCCCAGACACTCACCAGGAACTTGATGAGGTCACGCTTGATAAATGAGCAATACGCCCGGAGCCGCGCTTCCTTCTCCGCCATCTTGTTGCCGCGGTGCGGCCTCAGCCTGTAGAGGGATATCCTGAGCGCCGCGCGGCCCGCGTCAAAACAGATCCCGAAGGCGAAGAGGGGTCTGAATACAAGTTCAAACAAGGAGCTCCTGAACATTCCCTCGTGTGTGCGAAAGTAGCGCAGCATGCTCTGGAGCCCCGGCAGAATGATCTGCTCCCTGTTCTGTCGCCGGCTGCGGCCCCCGTAGTGCGTGATGTGCGCCCCGGGGAAGAGGTAGATCCGGTAGCCCGCGTCCCTGATCCGCCGGCAGAGGTCGACCTCTTCGAAGAACATGAAGTAGCGTTCGTCGAGGAGCCCGACCTCCGCGAGCACGCTCTGCCGGAGGAAGAGCGCCGCGCCCGAGGGTTGATCGACCTCCATCGCGGCATCGAAACGCACGCCGCGCATTTTCACAAAATCGCACCTCCTCCTGAACAGTCCCATGCGACCGAGGATGGTCTTGGCGCCGAGTGCGAACGCGAACGTCGGGAACCGCCTCACCGCGTGCTGCACGCTCCCATCCTCGTTGAGCAGCAAGCAGCCGCACGCCGCCGCCTCGGGATGGTGGTCCATAAAGCCGGCCACCCCTTCGAGCGCCAGGGGGTGCACCCTCGTGTCGGGGTTGAGGAGGAGCGAGTACCGCCCGCTTGAGATTCTCAGCGCCTGGTTATTGGCTGCGGCGAACCCCCTGTTCTCGCCGTTTGGGATCAGGTGGACCCAGGGGAACTTTTCCCTGACGAGATCCGCAGAGCCGTCCCGGGAGGCGTTATCCACCACAAACGTCTCGAATGAGAGCGATCCGGCGCCCGCCGCGAGCGAGGAGAGGCACTCGCCAAGGTAATCTTTTGAGTTCCAGCTCACTATGACAATGGAGATATCGATCATTGCACGTCAGTGTGTCCGCTGAGGCTGCGGAGAATCTGGAGGAGGCGAGGCGCGTGCGTCGCCATGGAATAGCGCGACACGACGAGCGCCCTCGCCTTCTCCGCGATACGCTGCCTGAGCGCGGCATCGCTCAGCAGGCATTCGATCTTCCGGCACCACTCTTCATCAGATGCCGCGAGGAAACCGGTCTCGCCATCGGCGATGATCGTGGTCACCGCACCCACGGATGAGCAGACCGCCGGCACCCCGCACGCCATGTAGAGAAGGGCCTTGAGGGCGCATTTCCCGTAGGCCCACTCGTTGTCGGGGAGCGGCATGAGACCTATGTCGAATGTCCGGAGATCGCGGAGCTCCGTCGCGCTGTCCCAGGCGAAAAACTCAGCGCGCAGCGCGCGGCACGCGTCGATCGCGATCCCCTCCCGCGTATCGCTCAGGATACGCAGGGTGAAGGGGTAGCGCTGCGCGAGGCGGTCGAGCGCCGGCAGGACGGTGGAGAGGTAGCGGTTCGTGCTGGCGCTGCCGCTCCAGCCGATCACCAGCGGCTCATGCCGTTCGCGCGGGCCAGGGGTATAGAGCTCCGTATCGACAACCGTACGGAAACAGATGGCGCGGGCGGTGTAGTTGGCCGCCCAGCCGCAGAGGAAATCATTTCCCGCGAGCACCACGTCGCTCATCCGCACCATCGCGCGGAAACGCCTCCTCCTTGCCACGGAGACGCGGGGGCGCGAACCGCGGTCCTTGAACATGATCGCGTCATCCACATCGTAGATGAGGCCGCGGGCGTTGGCGCGGAGGATGAGGCGGTCGCACCAGCGGAGCATTTTCTTCTGGAGGAACACGATGTCATAGCGCCTCAGTCCGAGGAACAGGCGCCAGCGCCGCAAGAGCTCCGCGGGGAGGGTGAAGCGCTCGCAGCCGATCCCGTGTGCCCTGAGGTAAGGCAGAAACTGTTGCACGCGAAAACGGAAGCTCGGTCTTTCAAACCGCGTGGTAAGAAATGCAATTTTCATTTATTCGGCATTCCCTGAGTGACGCAGCGTTCGCGCACAGTTTCACCACCTGCCCGCCGGCCGGCGTGCGCCCCTTCAAACACCGAGTTGCTGCAACGCTCATTGAGTGCCCTCCTGACAGCGTAAAGGGCCATGTGAGAAGTCCGGTGGCTAGCGTTCCTTCAGCGCGACGAGCAGGATTGATTTTGCGAAATCGACGGAGAAATACTTATGGAGGGGAGCGGCAATCCAGATCCTGAACAATCGGCGGAAAAATGCATCATTGTATATTCTGAATATGCGCGTCACCTTGAAGCCGAGAGAGATGAGAATGCCGCCGATCTCATCGTAGCGATAGGTGACCTTGTGGGAGTATTCCCAGTACCGGTTGGGGTGGAACGCGTTGGGAGTGGTCAGAATCAGCTTTCCCCCCGGGAGCAGCATCTTGTGGATTTCGCTCAGGAGATGTATGCCGTCTTCAAAGGTGAGGTGCTCGATGACCTCGAAGATGAAGACGACGTTGAACCTTTCCTTGATTTCGTCAAGAGAGTAATAATCCTGCGTTGTCTCACGGTCTATGTCCATGCTTTTATAGGATATCGAGCGGCCGCACAGATCGACGAGAGCGTGCCTCAGCTCTCGCGTGGAAGAGCCTATGTCCAGGATCTTGTCGCCATCCTTCACCTCTTCCAGAATCACCTCCAGGTGCTTCTTGCGCACCTGCAGGTCCCAGAAATCCGGGAAGTTTCTCTGAATCTCCCGCCTGGTTTTATAGAGCGTGCTCCAGCTCGTCTTGAGTGTTTCCAGCGTGTTCTTCATAGTGGGGATACCTCACGCGCGCTCCTGGGGAGGGAATGAACGAGCTCCTCCCCGCTCTTTCTTGAGATCGTGTCTCCTGATCATTTCCGTTTTGCGAGCGATCCTCCTCAGGAACGCTTTTCCTCCCGCATCCAGCTTCATGGTATCGAGGTAGCGGTGGAGGAAACGCATCCGGTCAGCGCGGCTCACCGCGGATGACGGTGAAGAATAGTTCAGCGCCGCGAGGTCTTTCACGACCCATCGATTCGCGCCGCGGGCTTTCTGCTGAACCCTCTGAAGGTCAATCAGGGCTGGCCGGAAGCCCCCCCCTGAGGATTGAAGGAAGACGTGGCTCAGATAGAGGTCCCTGTGATTCAGTCCGGCCCGGTGCATCCTGCGCACACCGTCAGCCAGCGCCGCTATTATACCTCTCTTTTCCCTGAATTTCCCGCACAAAAATCTCACGTAGTCCTCGAGACGCCTGCCCCCGATTTCAACGGTCACAATGAAGGAGGGGCCTCGCCAGGGGAACCATCTCCTCTCTCCGAATGCCGGAGCGGTCATTGTCTCAACCCCCGCGGCGCGCAATTTTACAATCGCCTCCCGCTCGTGCGCCGCTGCGGAGGAGGGCCACCTCCCGCTCAGCAGTTCATTCAGTGCCTCGCGGAGGGAGCCGCGGGTGTGCCGCTTCAGGTAGAGCCTCTCCGGATGCTCGCCGCCGAGGGTAACGCGCTCGATTGTCCGGATTCCCTTATCCCGCACAAGCTCACCGCCGGCAAAATCCATGAATGCGGTGAACGAGTCGAGGCCGAGGGCCTTGAGCCTGTCACGATAGCGGTCATCAACAACGAGTTTTCCCCGCCGGTCAAAGAGGATGGCCATGCCGTTCCTCCTGAATTGCTCGGTACACCGCGAGCGTTCCCTCCGCATTGCGCTCAATCGTGAAACCGAGCGATTTTTCCCTCGCGGCGGCGGCGATGGGGGCCCGGGTTCCCTCGTCAGAGAGCGTGGCAATGCGATGGGCGAGCGCGCGCGCGTCACCAGGGTCGGCGAGGATGAATCCATCAGTGCCTTCATGTATGATCTCTGCGGCTCCGTTGTCGCGAGTGGTGATGACGGGGAGGCCGCAGGCCATCGCCTCCAGGCACACGTTTGCGAACGGGTCATATCGAGTGGGGAGGGCCAGGAAATCGGAGGCGCCGTAATAGGGCCTCACGTCAGCGACTCGTCCCAGGAACCTGATTCGCGCGGCGAGGCCCTGGCGGTGGGCCAGGGCGATGTGCCGGGCTGTCCGCCCGCCGCCCGCGACCAGCAGTGATGGTCTTCCATCGCGGACGAGCGCGAGGGCGCGGATGACGGTATCCAGTCCCTTGCGCTTAAGGTTATTTGAAACAAAAATCGCCACCGGCCTGTCGAGCGGAAGGCCGAGGCGGTTCAGGACGCCGACGCGGTGTTCATCTCTGAGCCGGGGATGAAAGTAGCCGTGGTCGACGCCGTTGTAGACGACGGTCACGCGTTCCGCGGGATACCGGTAGAGGTCAAGGAGCTGTCGGCGGCAGAGCTCTGAGTTTGCGATGATGTGCCGGCAGTGCGCCGGATCGAAGATGGCGCGTTCCAAACGAAGCACGAGCCAGTTGAAGGGCCGCAGGTATGAAACCCGGCGCCCCAGGGCTCGATCCGCCTTGAGTCGCATCCATACCTTGTGCACGCCGCTCCCCATGCGGTAGACGTCGAGGGGATAGAAACGCGTCATGCCGCTCACGACGTCGAACCGTTCTCGCGCGAGCATCTCTCTGGCCTTCCGAAGAAAGGAGAGCGTTTTGAGCGACGGGCCCCACCCGGATACGGCGACCCTGTGGAATGCGATCCGGGGGCTGAGCCCCGCCTCGCAGCGCGTTGCGAAAACGTGTATCTCGTGGCCGCGCGTGAGAAGTGCGCCGACGAGGCGCGAGAGATACCGCTCCTGGCCGCCCCGCGAGGGCGAGTAATCCCAGATGAGAAAGGCTATTCTCATAAATCCCAAATCCCAAATCCCAAATCCCAAATTAGAAGAATATACACCGCCCATCCCTCTCTCGATTATTTAACCTTTTGGATTTTGGATTTGTTCAGTAGTTGCTCAATTGCCCGATACGCTACTTCCACGGATATTTCGTTCATGCACCGGTGATCGGTCGGGCATTTCCGCTTGAAGCAGGGGCTGCATTCAACCGCATTCCGGACGATCAGATGAGTTCCGAGGGGCCCTGTTGCCCCGGGATCGGTCGGCCCGATGATGGCGACCACCGCTGTCCCCACGGCGCAGGCGAGGTGCATCGGCCCGGTATCATTGCTCACCAGCAACGCGCAGCGCTCCATGAGGGCGGCCAGCTGCATGACAGTCGTTTCCCCCGCCATGTTGATCACGCCGCCTCCGTAACCGCGGCAGAGCGAATCAGCGAGCGCGCGCTCCCGCTCGCCCCCCACGATAATGACGGGCGCGCGCAACCGCGTGCGCACCAGCCGGATGAGGCCGGCGAACTTCTCCCGGGGCCAGCATTTTGCCGGCCCGTACGTTGAACCGGGATTGACGCCCAGGAGAAGATCTCCTTCTGCAATCCCTTTTTTCTGGAGCGCGTCACGCGCCCACCCGCGCAGCCGCTCGGGAATGCTGATTGAGGGGCGCGGCGCTGCGTGAACGGGTCCCAATGCCTTGACAAGGTCCAGGTAGCGGTGGACCTGGTGTCCGCCGCCAACAGGTGGCCGTACTCTCCAGTTGAGTAGTAGTCCCCTCCCGCAGGTCGCGTAGCCGAGGCGCCGCCGCACGCCCGACAGGAAAAACCACAAGGCCGATTCTAAGGAGTTCGGGAAGAGTACCCCGAGGTCATACCGGCCTGAGCGCACGAGCCGGATCGCGTTCAGTTTGTCCCGCAGGTCGGCCGGCTGCGGCACGGGAATGACGTGATCGATAGAGCGCTCATTTTCCCAGACGCCGGCCAGCTTCGCCGGCGCGACCATGCCGATCAAAGCCGAGGGGAAGAGCTGCCTCACCGCCCTGACGGCCGGGATGGTGATCACAGAGTCGCCGAGCCAGTTCGTTCCCCTGATGACGATTTTTTTAAAGTCGCTCATGGCTCGTCCGGCCCCTTTTTCCTTCTCCAGCGCCTGTGCATCCAGAGCCACTGGTCGGGACGCCGCCGTACCCACTCCTCAATGACGCGGTTAAAGCGGGCGCAGTTCTCTTCTATATCGGCGTCCCTGTTACCGGTCGAGACAATATCCACGGGATCGCACACGTAGATGTGGTGATAGCCGTACCACTCCCGCACGTCAAAGACCGGCAGGACGACCGCGCCCGTTTTCATTGCCAGGAGCGCCGCGGCGGGCGTCGTTGACACCGGATGCCCGAAAAAAGGGACAAAGGGGGCGTGGCGTCCCGCGTACTGGTCTACCAGAAGTGCCACGCACCAGTTGTTCTTGAGCCTTTCTATGATCTCCCTCGCGATCCACTTCTTCTTGAGCATGACCGCACCATTGAAGCATCGCAGCCTCTCAATCTCACGGTAAATGAGCGGGTTCTTTAACGGCCTCCCCACCGACGCGAGCTTGTTGCCGAGCGACACGCACGTGTGGGCCATAATCTCCCAGTTCCCGAAGTGGCTGATGAGAAATATCACCCCCCGCTTCTTTTGCAGCGCGTTCGAGATCCCCTCGGCATTGCGTATTTCTGCGTGGCGGCTGAAGTCTTTCATCATGCGAGGGATGAAAATCAATTCTACGACAGTGCGGAAGAGGCTCCTGAATGCCCCGCGGGCGATCCGCCGCTTTTCAGCTTGTGTCTTGCTGTCGCCAAACGCGAGGTCGAGGTTCTTGAGGGCGAGCCTCCTGTGGCGCGTGTCAACCATATAGGTAATCTTGGAGGCAGCATCGCTGGCCCGCCGCACGAATCCCTCGGGCAGCAATCTGATACAACCGCACACCCCCTTGAGGAGGAAATAGGAGGGGTAGTGGCGCCATAGGATCCGCTCTTCTTCCATAACTCGTTCCTGTTGAGCTGGATAAAAATATAGCAGACCACGCTGGTCTGCTCTTAGTGACCCTCGGTCTGACGTTAGTCTCTCAATTCCGCTCTCGACTGTCAAGGGACATGGCCGGATGCCCTGCAGAAGATTAGTCTCGAACGGATTGAGGAAGGGGGGGCGTGGTGCCGCGCGGTATGAAGCATCTCACGACCAGCAGCATCAGGAGGAGCATGATCCAACCGAAGACCCCGGTGACCACACGCCCATCGCCGAAGAACCACGGCGCGAAATGGTTCATCCGGTCAAAGAAGAGGCTTTCAGCCTTGATGCCGAATACCCACCCGGCGTGGAGCCCGATGGACAGATAGAGTGAGCCTGTCCGCAGGTAGGCGTACGTCAGCACGATGCTGACGAGGAACAGCCCGATGAAACCGGGGATCACCTCTGAGGGAGAGAGGAGCGGCTGGAAAAAATAGGCGAGCGCCTTGAAGCCGAGGAGGGGATGGGATCCGTGCGAGGCGGGCATATCCGAGGCGTTAAAGAAATGGACAATCGCGAAGAAGAGGCTCATGGACACGACCGCCGTTGACCGGCGCAGGTTCTTGAACAGGCTCTGGAGGATGAATCCCCTGAAGAAAGGCTCTTCGATGAATCCCACCACAGCTCCGGCGAGGAAGGCAATGACGAGCTGGCGGGCGAGGTCCCATGCCCCTGAAAATGAGGTCTCGGGGCGGCGTGAGCCGAAAAGCACCATAATAAAAAGCATAAGGGCGAGTGAACAGGTCCCGAGAATCCATCCGCGACCGAGGAGCGATCGCCACCCCGGCTCGCGTCTCATCCCGATTGAGGCAAGCGATACGATCTCCAGCTTCGCGCGAGCTATGTAAAAGAGGAGAATGGTCACCACGAGCACCACCCGCCGCATCACCCGGTCAAAGGGGAAGTCAAGTGCGCGGTGCATGCCGGGCGATAATCCCCGCAGGAACTGGAGCACGAAGTCGGCCACAGGTGAAATGAGACAACTCAGCAACAGTGAGATGAGAATAATAAGTCCAAGGCGCTGGTATGATTTCATGATTTCACAATGCAATCGGTTGAGGAGCCCACACTCGCCCTACAGAAATGTGGTCTCGAGAGGGATCGAGGGCATGAACTGATTTCAACCGGATACGTGACTCAGTATGTGACCACGGATACACACGGATAATAGTGTTTGCGGTGGATAGGATACAGTATGTCGTGTTTTTAAACTGTGTTCATCCGTGTTCATCTGTGGTTTATATATCATCTTCAACGGTGGCTGTAGTTAAAAATCTGTCCCGCGTGTTTCAGCCCACTCCGCATAGCGGCAGACCCCTCGTTTGGATACACTCACGAAATCGATGAACTGTCGTATCTCTGGGGTCATCGCGCCCTTTTCGATCTCTTCAAGGGCTCGAGAGGTATTGAAGCCGGAGGTGTAGAATATCTTGAAGGCATCCTTGAGCTTGAGTCTCGCCTCCTGTGAGACCCCGGCCCTGCGGAGGCCGACGAGATTCAAGTTAGTTGCCGCGGCCGGGCGGCCGCCCGCGATTACAAATGGCGGTATATCCCGGTTGACCGCCGAGAGTCCGCTGATCATTGCGAGGCGCCCGATGCGGGTGAATTGATGAATGACCACCGCTCCGGAGATGACAACATTGTCTTCGATCGTGGTATGACCCGCGATGAGTGCGCAGTTCGTGATGATATTGTTGTTCCCGATGGCGCACTCGTGACCCGCGTGGGAGAGCACCATGAAATAGTTCCCGTTCCCGATGGCCGTCTCGCCGTTTTCCGCCGTTGCGCGGTGTATGGTGACGTGCTCCCTGAAGGTGTTTCCCGAGCCGATCCTGAGGTGGCTCCGGGCGCCTTTGAAGTGAAGATCCTGCGGCAGGTCTCCGAGCACCACGCCGTAGTGGATCGTGTTGTGCTCTCCGACGGTGGTGTATTGTCTGACGCAGGCGTTGCCGTGGATCTTGGTGCCCCGGCCGATCGTCACGTCGTCCTCGATGACCACATAGGGCCCCACCACCACGTCATCCGCGAGTTCAGCCTTGGAGCTGACGATGGCGGTAGGGTGTATTTTTCTCATTTGTGAGATTCCTTATGCCCTTGCACGCCCTTTGGATTCAACAGTTGGAGCACCGATTCTATCAATTTATCTTCCCCTCCGCCAATCCTCATTTCAATATCCAGATGATAGAACGGGACGGGGGAGTTCATTTTCGCGGGGAGGCGGACGGCGTCTTTCGCGGTGGTGACGATCGCCTCGGCGCCGCAGCGGGAAGCTTCCGCAATGATCTCTTCGATCTCTCTCCGGTCAAAGAAGTGGTGATCGGGAAATGCGCGCCTGGAGGCGAGAATCATTCCGAGGCCTGAGAGGGTTTTTTCGAAATCGTCGGGCCTGGCAATGGCCGAAAATGCGGCGATCCGTTTGCCCCTCAGGGAACCGGGAACATGCGTGACCCCTGACTCGATATCCACCAGTCGTCCAGCCTCGTACCTCGCGCTGAAGATCGCGGCGCGCGGGTTCGCCAGCGTGAGCTTGTCCAGGAGTTCTCGCGCCGGTGCGGATTCACAACGCGTGATGATCAGGAGGTGGGCACGCGAGATATTTCTTGCCGGTTCCCTCAGATAACCTGCGGGCAGGAGCCTCCCGTTGGCAAAGGGCCGGTCGCAATCGAGCAGGAGGATATCCACATCCCGCCGCAGCTTCCGGTGCTGAAAGCCGTCATCGAGGATAACGCAATCCACCGCGAACTCTCTCTCCGCCATAGTGCCGGCCCGCAGGCGGTTGGGGTCGGCAATGACGATTGCGGCACCGAGGCTCCTCGCGAGCATGACCATCTCGTCGCCGGCCTCCATGGCGGTGTGCAGTGTTCGTCTGCCATCAGACACGAGGAGCGGAAAGCGGTGCGGCCTGCGGACCGCGCCGTATCCCCTGCTGAGGACCGCCACCCGCACGCCGCGTTTCTGGAGCTCGGTCGCGAGGAGCCGGACGAATGGCGTTTTTCCCGTGCCGCCCGCGACGATATTGCCCACGCTGATTACCGGGTGGGGCAGCCTTCGGCTGCGCAGGATGCCGAGGTCATATGCCTTGTTTCTCGCGCACACGGCGAGCCGGTAGAACAGGGAGAAGAGTATCAGGACAGGCCTGAGACAGATGGCAGTGATCCCCCCCCCCTGATCCTCCACGACTTCGCTCCAGAAGCGCGAGTTCACGTCATCCTCTCTCTTGATAAAAATCCAACAGGATCTATTCACCAGCCGCTGGTATTGTGTCCACCCGCCTTCAACGTTTTCTATCCACGGATTGCACTGACTGTAACCACTGCAAATAGTTGAACGTATAAGGTTGAAAGTGTCATTGCATCCTTTTGCTTACAGCTTAATACGTTATCCTGTTTTTGCATCCGTGAAAATCAGTGAAATCCGTGGATACAGCCTTTTTATTAACGTCCGCTCAATCAGCGGATTTCACGAGAAGTTTCTTAATAATTTCCAGGTTCCGACGTGTCGCCCCGCGGCTGAGGGACATGCTCTCTGCGGCGCGCCGCCCCATTGACTCGCGGGCGTCCCTGTCCCTGAGGAGGAACGTGAGCGCCTCCTGCAGCGCGCGCGCATTGCCGACCTGTATGGCTCCCTTATTTTTAAGGAGCAGCTCCGCGGCCTCGCGGAAGTTGTGCATGGAGGGGCCGAAGAGCACCGCCTTCCCCATGCTCGCCGGTTCGATGATATTCTGCCCCCCGCCTGCCACGAGGCTCTTTCCCACAAAGACGACCGTCGCGGCGCGGTATATGTCCACGAGCTCGCCTATCGTATCCACAATGAGCACCGCGCGGGGAGGGAGCGCTTCCCCGCGGGACATGCATGATCTGAGGACGCACCGCTCCCCCCGTGCCTCCGCGAGGGCCTTCACTTCAGCGGCCCTCTCCGGATGCCGCGGGACGATGATCAGCGCTGGTTCGCCCCCCGCGCTCCTGACAGCCCGGTACGCGTCGAGCACGATCTCCTCTTCCCCCCTGTGCGTGCTGCCGGCGACAATCACATCCTGGCGCGGGCTTAAGCCGAGCGAGGAGATGATGGTGAGGCGGGCCTGTTCGTCGCCGGGGGTTATTCCACAGTCGAATTTCATGTTTCCGGTTATGGCGATCTTCTCCGAGGGGGCGCCTATGGCCTGGATTCTCCGCGCGTCGAGATCCGTCTGCATGCTGAAGATGGCCACCCTGCTCAAGAAGCGTTTCAGGAAGGAGCGGGCGCAGCGGTAGCCGGGGAAGGACCGATCTGAGATCCGGCCGTTGATGATGGCAATCGGAATGCGCTTCTCGGCGGCGGCGCAGATGAAGTTCGGCCAGATTTCAGTCTCAACAAGAACGATCAGTTCGGGGGATATGAGCCGCAGCGCGCGCCTCACCGCGAAGCTCATGTCCAGAGGGAAGTAGATCACCACCCCCGCGTCTCCGATTTTCTCCCCGGCCACCCTCTGGCCGGTGAGGGTCACGGTTGAGAGCAGGATCTGCAACTCGGGCAGCTCTGCGTGAACGCGCTTCACGAGCGGCATCACCGCGAGCACTTCGCCGACAGAAACTGCGTGGAACCATACGCGCCTCCCGCCCCCGAGCCGCCGCCTCACTGAATGGGGGTAGAAGCCGAGGCGCTGTTTCAGGCCGACGCGATATTTCTCACGACGCGCCACCTGCACCGCGTAGTACGGCAGGGTGAGGATAAAATAGAGTGTGATGAGTATATTGTACAGGAACATCATGTCAGTGCTGATCCTCCGCGCACATGTTATCGCCCAGCATCTTTAATTTGGGATTTGGGGTTTGGGATTTGGGATTTTTATCCTCTCACGCCCGCGGGTGAGCCTTCTCATAGACGTGCTTCATCCGCTCCGCGGTCACGTGTGTGTACACCTGCGTTGTTGAAAGGCTCGCGTGCCCGAGGAGCTCCTGCACCGACCGGAGGTCCGCGCCCGCGTCCAGCAGGTGCGTGGCGAAGCTGTGCCTCAGGGTGTGGGGCGACACCCTCTCGGAAAGGGCGAGCTTCCTGACGTATTTCTGGATGAGGACGCGGACTGACCTGGCGGTGAGCCTGCCCCCGTTCTTGTTGATGAATGCGATTCCACCGGTGGTGCCGCCCGATCTCAGCGGGTTGATGCCGCGTTCGCGAAAGTATTTGCTCAGCGCCTGGACCGCGTGTCTCCCCAGCGGCGCGAGCCTCTCCTTTTTCCCTTTCCCCCTGACCCGGACCACTTCGCCGAGCAGGTCTATGGCCGCGCAGTCGAGCGAGGTGAGCTCGCTCACCCGCATCCCCGTGCTGTAGAGTATCTCGAGAATTGCGCGGTCTCGCAGCGAGATGAGATCCTGCCCGTCCGCGGCCTCCATCAACCGGCGGGTGGTCTCCACGTCAAGAAACATGGGCAGCGTTTTCTGCCGCTTGGGAGTGAGGATGCCCACGAACGGATTTGCCGGGATGAGCCCCTCCCGGCACAGGAACCGGTAGAAGGAGCGCAGTGCCGCGAGGGCCCTCGCGATGCTCGACTTGGACAGTGCGACGCGATTGAGCTCGGTGAGGTACTGTCGGATGAGCGAGCGATCCACTCCTCGCCAGAGCGCGCCGGGGGCGCCCCGTTCCTTCGAGGCAAGAAATCTGCCAAACCGCGCAATGTCCCGGCGGTAGTTATCAAGCGTGTGGGGAGACGCGTTTTTCTCCACGCGGAGATAATTAAAGTAGTGATCGGAAAAAGTATCCATCGTGTGCGAGCGATCGGGTAATGAGGTTATCGGGTGGTCTCGCCTCCCGGCTCCCCGTCCCCCACCGGCTGCGGGTTTTTCGCGCTGATTTCCTCGATGCTCTTTGCGCTGAAACGGCATTTCGGGTAATTGCTGCAGCCGTAGAACGGCGCCCCCCCCCGCCCCCTCCGCTTAACGATGTAGCCCCCGCAGTCGGGCTGGGGGCAGTTGACGCCGGTGGATTTCGGTTTGATGTACCTGCATGCGGGGTATCCGGTGCATGCGATAAACTTGCCGTAGCGTCCGTGCCGTTCCATGAGCGCGCTGCCGCACTGCGGACATTTTTCATCGAGTGTGACCGCTTTCTCAATCGTGAAACTGCCATCCTCATGCATGATGATCGGTTTGATGTTCCGGCAGCGCGGATAGGCCGAGCAGGCGAGGAACTGCCCCTTGAGCGTGTAGCGTATGACCATCGGATGCCCGCACTTTTCGCACGTGGCGGAGGTCGGTTCGGCGGCTTTCTTCAGGCTCTTCATCGTGCTCATGGCCTTTGTCAGCGAGTTCATGAACGGCTCATAGAATTCCCTGAGCACCTGGACCCGTTCCATTTTCCCTTCTTCGATTGCGTCGAGTTTGTTTTCCATCAGGGCGGTGAATTCGACGTTGATCAGTTCGGGGAAGCCGTCGACGAGGAGGCCGTTGACGATCTCACCGAGCTGCGTGGGTTGAAAGCGCCCCTGCTCCTTGTTCACGTAGTCCCTCTTGCGGATGGTGGAGATGATCGGCGAATAGGTGCTCGGCCTGCCGATTCCCTTCTCCTCCAGCTCCTTCACGAGGGTGGCCTCGGTGTAGCGGGGCGGGGGAGCGGTGAAGTGCTGCGCGGGCTGGATGGAGATGAACGTGAGCTGCTCGCCGTTTCTCAGCGGCGGGAGCGCGGTTTCATCCGCTTCCCCCACCTTCTCCCCGGCCACCTTCAGGTACCCCTCGAACACCACCCTCGTATCGGCCGCCCTGAAGAGGTAGGGCCCCGCGGCGATCTCAACACTCACCGTTTTCAGCACCGCGGGAGTCATCTGGCTCGCCACGAACCTTTCCCATATCAGCCGGTAGAGGGCGAACTGCTCCTTGGTCAGGAGGGACTTCAGGGCATGGGGCTCGCGGCTGACGGAGGTGGGACGTACCGCCTCATGGGCTTCCTGCGCCCCTTTCCGCGAGCGATAGATGTTCGGCCTGGGGGGGGCGAATGCGTCTCCGTACTTTTCCCTGATAAACTTCAGCGCCTCGCCCTGCGCAACGGTGGAGATCCTGAACGAGTCGGTCCTCATGTAGGTAATGAGCCCCACGGTCTCCTTCGTGCCTATCTCAAGCCCCTCGTAGAGTTCCTGGGCGACCTTCATCGTTTTCGCGATTGGCCAGCGGAGACGGTTGACCCCCGCCTGCTGGAGGGTGCTGGTGATGTACGGCGGGTAGGGTTTCTGGCGGCGCTCCTTCTCCTCGACGGACTGGACGCGGTACTGCTGCGCGGGAGCATCTCTGGCTATTTCCTCGGCCCGCGCCTGATTCGGTATCTGAGCCTTTTCGCCGTTGATCCTGGCGAGCTTCGCCTTGAGGCGTTCGAGGGGAGGCTCTTTCTTCTCGAGATCGACCTCGATGGACCAGTACTCCTCCGCCTTGAAGTTCCTGATTTCGACTTCGCGTTCGCAGATGAGTTTGACCGCCACCGACTGGACCCTCCCCGCGCTCAACCCTCTCGCGACTTTCTCCCAGAGGAGCGGGCTCAGCTTGTAGCCGACGATCCTATCCAGGATACGGCGGGCCTGCTGCGATTCCACCTTGCGGAAATCAACCTGCGCGGGTACGGCGAACGCATCCCTCACTGCCTGATCGGTGATCTCGTTGAATGCGACCCGGAAGAACGGTTTGCCTGTGGCGTTGAGCACCTCCTGGAGGTGCCAGGCGATCGCCTCACCCTCACGGTCGGGGTCAGGGGCAAGGTATATCTTCTGTGCCTTTTCGGCGGCTCGTTTCAATTGGGTGACGATCTTTCTGCTCTTGACGGGGATGATATAGCGGGGAGAGAAATCGGCTTCGGTATCCACCCCCATCTTGCTTTTGGGGAGATCGCGGACGTGCCCCATGGAGGCCATGACGGTGTACGATTTTCCGAGAATCCTGTTGATCGTCTTGGCCTTCGCGGGCGATTCAACGATGACGAGAGATTTGGCCATGGGAGTAAGAAGTCAAAAGTAAAAACGCAAAAGGCAAAACCACAATTCAAAAGTTAAAACTGTCATTGCTCCTCAGTGCGCTTTTGAATTTTACCTTTCGGTTTTGACTTTTTACTTTTGACTTTTGCCTTTCTTCAAGTGTCGAGGATTATACACGGCGCGCCGCGGCAAATAAAAGAATAATATGCGAGGTAATTTATACAGATTTTCGGAACAGCTTGCCTGGCAACTGCTTAATGAGATGCTTGAGCTCCAGTAAAAGGAGCGCGGCTGAGACAGCCGACGCCGGCATGTTGCACGCCGCGATGATCTCGTCGATAGCGTGCTCCTGGGAGGAGACATGGCTGAACACAGCTTCCTCCTCCGGGGTCAGCCGCGGCCGGGGGAGCGCCTCGCCGTCGGTGCGTTCTCCACGCGATGTGGCATCCGGGAAAAGATAGGGGAACTCCTCGCAGATATCCTCGACCGACTCCACCAGCTTTGCGCCGTCCTTGATCAACTGGTGCGTGCCCCGGGAGGCATAGGAATCTATCCTGCCGGGGACCGCGAACACAACCCTCCCCTGCTCGAGCGCCTGGGCCACCGTGATGAGGGAACCGCTCTTGCGGGCGGCTTCGACGACGACCACGCCGAGGGAGAGGCCGCTGATGAGCCTGTTGCGGAGCGGAAAATTCGTCTTCTGGGGTCCCATGCTCAGCGGGAACTCTGAGATCACCGCTCCCGAGGCGGCGATCTCCTCGGCGAGCATCGTGTTCTCCGCCGGGTAGATGCGGCTGAGGCCGCTCCCGAGGACGGCGATCGTCCTCCCGCCCGCTTTCAGCGCGCCCCTGTGGGCGGCGGTGTCGATGCCGCGCGCCATGCCGCTCACGACGGTGAGGCCGACGCCGGCGATCTGCGCCGCGAGCCGCTCGGAGGTCATCGTGCCGTAGTGGGAGCATCTCCGCGCGCCCACCACCGCGATGGCGTAGCGGTCATCTCTCTTCAATTCACCTTTGACGTAGAGGAGCGGGGGGGGATCGTAAATCTGCTTCAGAGGCTCCGGATAGGCGGGGTCGCTCAGCGTGATGACCGTGAAGCGGCCCTTTTCGATTGCGGCGATCTCTCCGGAAACATCCACCCCGCGCAGCGCCTGGCTCACACGCGCCGCTTTCTCCTGGCCGATACCCTCGATCCGGCGGAGTTGCTCGCGGTCTGCGCGGAGCGCGTTTTCGGCTGAGCCGAAGAAGTCAATGAGCCTCTTGATCGTGATCGGCCCCAACCCCTCGACCATGTTGAGCGCGATCAGGCTTTCCAGTTCTGTCACAGCCGCCTGCCTTTAATCGGCACTATGTTGTTCAATTGCCGCACGCACGGCATCCTCGCCGACCTCATCGGTGACAAAGACTTCGCCAATGCGCCGCGGCAGGACGAAATTGACCTGTCCATCCCTCATTTTTTTGTCCTGCCGCATTGCGGCGAGGATGTCCGCTGCTGAAACCCCCTCCATGCGCACCGGGAGCCCAAAAGACTCTATGAGCCTGACGATTCTGTGATAGTCCTCGCGGCTGAGGAATGCGCAGCGTGCCGCGATGGCGGCGGCATGCGCCATGCCGATCGCGACCGCCTCTCCATGGATATAGGATCTGTAGCCGGTGACCGTTTCCAGGGCGTGCCCGATGGTGTGCCCGAAGTTGAGGGTCATCCGCACACCGCCCTCCCTCTCATCCCGGGCAACGATCTCCGACTTGATCTCGCATGACCTTCCGATGATCTTTTCAAGGCAGGGGGCGTCGAGCGAGAGAGCCCTTGTGAAGTTTTTTTCAAGGAAATCAAAATGTGCGGCATCCCTGATGACCGCGTGCTTGATCACCTCGGCGAAGCCGGAGCTGAGATGGCGCCTCGCGAGCGTGGTGAGCACCGATGGGTCAATGAGGACGCCGCGGGGTTGATAGAAGGAGCCGATGAGATTCTTCCCCTGGGGGAGATTGACCCCCACCTTGCCGCCGACACTCGCGTCCACCTGCGCGAGGAGAGAGGTGGGGATCTGGATACAATGGATGCCGCGCACGAACGTCGCCGCGGCGAAACCGGTGATGTCGCCGACGACGCCTCCGCCGAGAGAGATGGCGAACGAACCACGCTCGAGTCCGAGCTTCAACATTTCGGAATAGATCTTTCTCGTCTCGTCGAGGTTTTTGTACTCTTCCCCGGCGGGCATGGTGTAGAGGGCTGCGTTGAAACCCGCGTCCTTCAGTGAAGAGATGACCCTGGGGCCGTAGAGCTTGCCGACGGTGGTATCGCTCACGACGATGCCCGTGCCCCTCAGTCCCAGCTCCCTGAGCCGTGGGCCGGCGTTGCCGAGCAGGCCCTCGCCGATCAATATGTCGTAGCTCCGCTCGCGGAGCTCAACCCGCACTGTGCGCATGTGTTCCGCTCCCACTTCTCTTCTCTGGATATGCTACCCTACGTCACAGCAGCCTGACAAGAATAAAACTATAGAAACGGTAATGGGTCACCCATCAAAGGCGCGGAGTCAATAGACATGATCTGGTCCCTCCCTCGCGCATGCGCGGGTTCAACTGCTTGCTCCGTTCACGCCAGCACTCGTGACTTGCC
>JAPLCX010000008.1 GCA_026392035.1 Candidatus Auribacterota bacterium
TCTCGGGATAACAATATATACTGCCTGAACTCAGCGGGCGTGCTGGCGTGGAGTTATCTCACGGCGGCCGAGGTGGATTCCTCTCCTGCGCTTGGGAGTGACGGGAGGCTTTATGTCGGCTCTGGCTGGCAAGATAAAAATATATACTGCCTGAACTCAGCAGGCGTGCTGGCGTGGAGTTATAGCGCGGCGTCCGGGGTGGAATCCTCTCCTGCGATTGGGAGTGACGGGAGGCTTTATGTCGGGTCTCGGGATAACAATATATACTGCCTGAACTCAGCGGGCGTGCTGGCGTGGAGTTATCTCACGGCGGCCGAGGTGGATTCCTCTCCTGCGCTTGGGAGTGACGGGAGGCTTTATGTCGGGTCTTGGGATAATAATATATACTGCCTGAACTCAGCGGGCGTGCTGGCGTGGAGTTATAGCGCGGCGGCCTTGGTGTGGTCCTCTCCTACGATTGGGAGTGACGGGAGGGTTTATATCGGGTCTTTTGATAATAATATATACTCCCTGAACTCGGCGTGGAGTTATCTCACGGCGGCCGAGGTGTATTCCTCTCATGCGCTTGGGAGTGACGGGAGGCTTTATGTCGGGTCCGGCTCTGGTGATAAAAATATATACTGCCTTGAGCAGGCGCCGACTGCAACTCCCACTCCAACCCCGACAATCACGTTAACGAACACGCCGACTTCGACACCAACGGCGACATCGGTTCCGCCGACCGCCACGCCGATACCACCGCTGGTCATTGATCCGGGGCCGCTGACGGCAGGCCAGCGTTTCGTGCTCGGGATCGCATTGCTTGAGGATATCAGCAGGCCGTTCGATTACTATCTCTTCGCCGAATCCCCCGCCGGGATTTACACGATCTATTTCAACGGGTCGGTCAAGAAGGGGCTCAAACCGCTCTACAGGAACGTGCGTAAATTCAATGCGCCGTATTTCAAGACAGTGAGTTCGAAGGTCAGGATCCCCGCATCCATGAAGGGGAAGACGATCACCTTCTACAGCGTTGTGGTCCAGGCAGGCAAGAAACCGCCCGTGAGGAAACTCTCTGATCTCACGCCGAGCACCCAGTATGTAATCCTGATGGCTAAGGGCGCGGCAGTGGTCAACTGAGCGGGATCGTTGTTCTATCAAAAGCAAGGGGGCCTTAAGGCCCCCCTGCTTTTTCCCCTATCTATTCCCACCCGCAATGATCCAGACAGTGCGCTTCCCCCACCCCCCGTAGCCGGCACTTCAGTGTCGGCTGGGGATCTGCCATGTAAAATGCAGGGCTTCCCTTGCTGGACAGCACTGGCTTCTAAGACTTCAACTTTCGACCTTCTACTTTAAACTGTTCTTATCCGCTCACCTTCTCGATGGTGACGCGGAGCCGGCGGCAGAACTCCTCGCACATCATGATCGCGACCCCGGGGTACTCGCGGAGCATATCCCTGAATTCGCGCGTGTGTATCGTGAGCACCCGCACCTCCCCCTCGGCGATGGCGGTGGCGGAGCGCGGGGAGTCGTCAAAGAGCGCCATTTCACCAAAGTAGTCGTTTGTGCTCAGCGCCGCGAGGGGCACCTCTTCCTTCTCCGCGCGCGAGACGATGCGCACCCTCCCCGAGGTGATGATGTACATGGTGTATCCGCGTTCCCCCTGGCTGATGATCGTGTCGCCGCCATAGAAGGTCTCCTCCTTCGAGATCGAGGCGATCGCGAGCAGTTCTTTGAATTGCAGGTGGGAAAAGATGGGGACGCCTTTCAGTGTGAGCACTTTTTCCATTAGGTCTTCCACGAAAGCACCTCCTTGTATATCCCTCTTATCGAGTTCCCGAGCAGCC
The DNA here is from genome assembly GCA_026392035.1 of Candidatus Auribacterota bacterium. Lineage (NCBI taxonomy): Bacteria > Pseudomonadati > Candidatus Auribacterota > Candidatus Auribacterota bacterium. Next base: position 1,827 of record JAPLCX010000008.1, read on the forward strand.
CGATCTTCAAGGCCGGGGCTTATCGGCGGCTCCCCGCGCTCACGCGCCTCCACGATGCACATCAGCCCGCACAGCGCGTCGGGGCCGCTCGCAGAATTCAGCATCTCTTCGAGTATGCCGCACAGGTCAGCTTCCTCAAGCCGGTAGTAGCGCGAACCCGCGGCGAGCTTGAGCTCCAGGGGGAGGTCTTCGAGCAGCGGGAGGAGCCTGCGGGCGAGATCAGTGGTGAGCACGTTCTCCAGCGCCTCGAGCGCCTGTTCCCTCACCGCCTCCTCGCAGTCATGGGAGCTCTCAAGGATGAACTGCATCCGGCTCCCCTTCAGGAGCACGGCGAGCGTCCGGAAAATCTCATAGGTTGCCTCGCTCAACCGGTTTCGAAGAAGCAGCGAGAGGACCTCCCGCGATCGCCCGAGCGGGATCCCCTCCACCGCGCGCATTCTCGCGACCGCCTGGTACCCCTCCCCCACCTTCGCGTCAATGAACGCGAGGAGGGTCTGCTCCTTCACGCCAAGGTTGTCCAGGATTCCTATCAAGGCCGCCCTCGCGAAAAAACCCGCCTCGGGGAGGGCGCGGGTGAGGAGCGGAATCGCCGCTTCCCCCTGACCGTCAATGAGCGCGCGGGCCGCCTCGCGCACGCTCCCGTCCTCGTCGCCGAGGAGGGGGATCACCAGGCACACCGACTCAGCCTGTCGGAGTGCGGACAACCCCTCAACAGCCTTGAGACGGACACGGGAATCCCGATCGCCGAGGAGGCCGGGCCACTGATCTGAAGAAGCCTCGAGGCCCAGCTTCCCGAGGGCCAGGGCGCACTCCGCCCTCACCGCGGGGTCGTTCGCGCGCGCGAAGGCGCGCACCCGCTCGAGATAGGCTCGATCTCCCAGCTCGCCCATGAAATAGATCGCGCTGCGCACCTCATCGGGCTGTTCCGAATCGAGCTTCGCGCATGCCCATCCGGCGTCGATACCCTCCCCCGACGCCATGAGGCCGAGCATGGACTCGGCCACGAGGCGGTGATCATCGCTCTTCACGCCCCTTCGAAACAGCGCGACCCCCCTTTCAGGGGCCATTCGCCTCACGATCATCGAGAGCTCGGCGAGCGCGGACTCATGAACCCTGTCGCACACCCCGAGCAATGCCGGCACCACTTCGGCGGGCGGGCCCGTCCCCACAATCTTCAGCATATCAGCCTGCAACGACGGCGCCCCGCGGGGCAACTGCGCGCACACCATCTCAGGCCAGCCCTTGATGCCCGACTGGCTCAGCAACCTGGCCGCCATGAGCGCGGTCGATGTCTTCTCGCTGGAGAGGCTTCTCGCGAGTGTGTCAGCCGTCTGGGCGGTGATGAGGGAGAGGAGGTCGCGGCTCTCCAGCTCGGCAAAGTTCACGTGTTTCTCGCTCAGGCTCCGATAGAGGATCGCGGAGTACGACCGCCTCAACCGGTAGTTGTAGAAGGCCCACACGAGCACGAAGAATGGCCCGACCAGATTGAGATTCAGTGGCGAGACGAATATCTTCAACACCAGCAGCAGGCTGCTCCCCGCGAGTTCGCCGAGCCTGCGGATGGCCCCCTGGATGAGCGCGCTCACCCTGCCGCGGAGTTCTGCGGGGATGATGTTGTAGAGCATCTGGGAACCCGGCTTGTAAAAGGATGCATCAATCACCTCCAGTGCTGCCTTGCCGATTACCGCAGAGGGCATGCAGAAGCCGAAGTAGAGGCCCCCGAACGTGAGCAGGTAGCCGAGGGGATAGCTGAAGAGCACATTGATTATTCCATAGCGGCGGAACACGCTGCCCGCCAGGAAGATCTGGCAGGCAAAGATGAGCATGCTAAATGAACCTTTGAACATGCCGAAGAAGCCGAGCAGCGACGTTTCCGATCCGTAGGTCTCGTTCGCGAGGTAGTCGAATATGTAGTCAAACATGGGCGCGACGATGCCGGGGAGGAGCGCGAGGATTATGAGGTAGCCGAGCAGGGAGGAGCCGCGGAGCTGAACGAGCTCACGCCTGAGGAATTTCCCGAGCGAGGCCATCGTGACGCTCTCCGCCGGCGCGAAGCTGATGGGGGAGAGTCTGCTCACCTGGCGGCGTCCGAGCCCCACGAGCAGATACGAGACGAGCATGCCGGCGCTCGAAAAGAGCACCACGTTGTCCGTCCCCGTGAGCGCGGCAATACGCCTGCTGAGGAGGCTCCCCGCGATGGTTCCCAGGACCGCGCCGCCGCCGATGATGGGGAATATCCTGCGCGCCTTGCGGGTCGAGTAGACATCGGTGGCGAGCGTCCAGAAGACGATGAAAAAGACGTACTTCATCTGCTTGACCGCGATGTAGATGACCGGGTAGGTGAGCGGGGCGTGAGCGAGGATGAGGAGTCTCAAGCAGAGGAGCAGGCCGGCGAACACGAGCAGGAGGTTCGACACGAGGCGGGTGCGCGCCGTGCGGTCCACCACCCGGTTGAGCACGGCGAGGATAGCCAGGAACACGAGCGAATTGAAAAAGAAGGTAGTGGGGAGGTAACGCACGCCGCCGTAGCGCTTGAGGAACACCGTCTCGGAGAAGTTCTCATTGATGATCTGGCAGAACTGGAAGAGACCGATGGTCCCCACCATGAGCATGAGCAGCGGCTGCTCCGCCCGGCGCACCTTGAGAAGCTTTTCGAACGATATTTTCACAACATGTCTGTAGGGGTTCAATTTATTGAACCCGCGCTGTGGAAGTAAATTCGGGCGTGACCCTTCGGCTACGCTCAGGACAGGTTCATCGCGCCCCTACACCCCTATCGCTTTATCTGATAATAATCCAGTATCTTTTTCCGGCGCTCGAGGAGGGTCTTGTATACGTAGTCGGCATCCTCCGTGCGCGAGTAGCGGGCGAGATCCACGGCGGTCCGAATCTGCTCCTCGGTGTACCGGGCGATCAGGCCGGCCGCCCAGAGGGCATCCTCCCGTGTCATCTCCGCCCACGCCATGTTCGGATAGTTCGGCCTGTAGCGGTCGGGGCGAAAGTTGCTGTCAAAGTAGCCCACCGCCGCGCTGAACTGGGCGCCATCGGCGCCGTACGGTTTCTGGATGATCCCCGCGAGCTCGAGCGGGCGCGTGACCGGCCAGAGGAAGAACTCGTGAAAGCTGATGTAGTGCTCCCAGCCGTCTCGTGGTTCCTTGATGCGGATGTTCCAACTCCCGAGCGAGCCGCCGAAGTCGAAGACGTAGTAGCGGGTGAGCGGGACTCCGTCCACCTTGACCACGCTGATCCCCGTATTGTGGTCCACCCAGTCGGTGTTGTGTATCCAGCCGCCAAAGAGCATGCTCGCCCGCATCTCCCTCCGGTTCTTGAAGGCGCGGTATGTCCAGTGCCCCTTGTAGCCCTCGACGAGCTTCGTGGCGACCCCGCGCCGCCCGTCGAATTCAGGGTTGCCGGTCCCCTGTATCGTCACAATGGCGCTCAGGGCGACGTTGTAGCCGGCCATCCGCATGAGCGTGGAGCCGATCACCTCGGCGGAAGTGACCTGCTCCTCCATCCCCGGGGGATCGACGATGATGATGTACTCGCCGCCGCGCTCATCCATGCCGTAGAAGCCCTTGGACTGCCCCTCCTGTTTCTTGCGGGTGATCGTGATCTTCCCGCGCGGCTGGATGAGCTCGTCCTGCTGCCTCAACATTTTGGGCGTGATGACGCTGAGATCGGTATTGAAGAAGAATGCCGAGTCGGGGATTCCCCCGCCCTCCGTCAGATCATCGGCCTGTTTCGGATAACCCACGAGCCTCCGCAGGCTTCTGGGCATATTGAACAGCCGGAATATCCTCCAGTACACGCTGTTAGCAATCCACGCCCCGTCGAAGAACCAATCGCCCTGGATATCCTCGCCGCGGCCGCGGATGCCCATGAAGCTCTCGTAGTCGATCGCATCCCTCTCGAGCTCCTGCCTCATCCCCGCGAGCTGCTTCCTGAGCGCCTGCCGCTGCCCGGCATACCTCGACATTGCGAGCTCTTCCCTGCAGCGCGAAAAGGCAGCCACGCGCGTGAGCGTATCCTGCACCTTTTTGTCCATGACCCACTCGGCCCGGAGTGTCGAGCAGAGAAGGGTCAGTACAAGCAATTGGAGTAATGCGACGGCGCTTCTTTTCATGGCACACTATATCTCCTTTCATAGCTTCGTCTTTTACCATTCACTCTCCACTATTCACTGCCGTGCGGCTGGATCCTGGTTAAAGAACTGCGAGAGCGCCCCGTAGAGTTCGGGGTGGCGCGTCTTGAGCTCAACCGGCCGCTCGAAGAAATGCTCAACCGCAACCGCGAAAAATTCGGCCTCGTTCTCGGCGGCGTACGCGCGAAGCACTGAGCGGTGCTGCGCAACCTTCATCATCTCCCGCTGGATCAGGCCGAGCCAGGCTCCCGCGGCCACCGGATTCAACATCCTCGGTATCCCGGTCGCGCGGGCGCACTTCATATCCAGCAGATGAGCGAACTCATGCAGCGCGACGTTGTCGCCGCCCGGCGCGCGCCAGCCCTCCAGGAGCGCCTCCATCGAGAGAATGATCGGCCCCTGGCCGTGCATCTGGCCGAGGAACGGTCCATGCCGCGCGCATCTGAATTTCTCATCGAAGCCCCCGGGATACATCAGAATCGTATGCCCCCTCGGCAACTCCCACTCCGGCTGGCCGTGGACGAGCACCGCGGGACCGGCGGCGATCAGCACGCGAACCTCGTCGGTGATCTCCAATCCCTCCACCCCTTCGATCCTCTGCTCGGCGAGGAAGTAGCGCACGTTCCGTTCGAAGCGCTGGCGTTCCCTGGGATCGAGACAACGGTAAAAGCGCGCCTCCCTGAGGAGCACCTCCCTCCAGGCGGAAGGAAAGGGCTGCCTCACGAGCCGCATCCGCCTCAACGGACGCCTCAGTGCCAGTGAGGCATACACCGCGAGCGCGGGTACCGCGAGCAGACCCCATGCGGGATGGAGCGAAGCGATTGCGAGCGCCGCAATGCTGAAGGCGAGGAGCGCGGCACACGCGGCGTGAAAAAAGACATCACTCCTCGCAATCGTTCGCATTATGTGATCACCGTGAACTCACACAGGACATTTACTGGCGAGTGCACCCATTCCTTACACTTTTACACTTTAAACTTTCAGCGGTAGTTAGAGCCGTCCGGACCGCACGATGCCGACGATGAGCCAGAGCCCGAGAAGCCCCGCGAGCAGGAACCCGGCCACCCCAAAGAGGGGGAGCCCGAGCAGGTGCGGCCCCTTGTCACTGAGGGTCACGAGCGACGAGCCGATGATGAGCGCGGCCACGATGAGACCGAACGAGAGCCTGTTGCTCGATTTATCCATCTCGCTGATGAAGGTGTCGAGCCCCCGGTGCTGGAACTCGAGCTTGAGGCGCCCCTTGGTCGCCTTCTTGAGGATGAGCTGAAGATCGCCCGGGAGCTCCCTGAGCAGGTAGACCAGATCGCTGGCAATATCCTCGATGCGCCCCTTGATATGGGCGGGCTTGAATCTGGACAGTATATACTCCCTGGCGTAGCCGCGTGCGATGCTGACCATATCGAAGTCCGGATCAAGCCGGCGGCCCACCCCTTCCATGGTGACAATCGCCTTGCCCAGGAGCGCACAGTCGGGAGGCATTTTTATCTTGTAGCGTGCGGCGATGTAGATTGTCTCGTTGATCATGTGGCCGAGGTTAATCTCTTTCAGCGGACGCCCCGCGTATCCCTCGATGAGGTAGGCGAGATCCGACTTGAACGACTCCTCGTCGATCTCTTCTTCCGACACCTGCATTCTCAGCAGGTGGCGGGCGGCGCGGCCGGCGTCCCAGTCCGCCACCGCGAGCAGCACATTGGCTATCTCTTCCATGAGCTCACTGTCCAGCCGTCCCACCATGCCGAAATCAACGAGCGCGAGGCGCCCATCGGGGAGGACGCTGAAATTTCCCGGATGGGGATCGGCGTGGAAGAACCTGTCGACAAAGACCTGTTTGAGAAACGCCTTCGCCCCCTTCAGCGCGATCTCCCTGCCATCAATTCCCATTTCTTTCAAGCGCGGGACGTCGTCCACCCGCACCCCCTCGAGATCCTCCATCACGAGCACCCGGCTCGTCGTGAGCGCCCAGTGGACCGTGGGGATGCAGATATCGGGGAAATCGGAGAAGTTGTGCCGGAACCGCTCGGCGTTCCGCGCCTCAGACACAAAATCGAGCTCTCTGGTGATCGATTTGCGGAAGAACTTGACGAGGTCAGCGGGGTAAAGGGCCCTGCTCTCCGGAATATAGCGCTCGAGGCCTGCGGCGAGCGCCTCGAGGACATTGAGATCGGTGCTCACCTGCTTGTGGATGTCGGGGCGCTGCACCTTGACCACCACCTTCTCTCCCGAGGGCAGTACGGCCTGGTGGACCTGCGCGATGGAAGCCGCGGCGATCGGCTGGGCAGAGAATTCGCCGAACAGCTCCTGCGGCGATCTGCCCAGCTCCTCTCCGATAATCCTCTGGGCCGTATCGGACGGGAATGCCGGGGCGTGGTCCTGGAGCTTCGTGAGCTCGCGGATAATCTCGGGGGGGATGACATCCACGCGGTTGCTCAGGAGCTGGCCGAATTTAATGAAGGTGGGGCCGAGCTCCTCAAAGACGAGGCGGAGGCGCTCGCCCAGACTGAGCGGCCTCACCTCCTCATGTTTCTTCACGAACCGATTGATGAGGGGGAGGTGCTCGCCGAGCTTGAGCTCGTAGAGCAGATAGCCGAATCCATAGCGGAAGAGCACTCCCATCACGCACCGGAAACGGGCCAGCTCGTCCCGCCGCCTGATCAGGGATACGTATCTCATCGCTCGCTATTTCTTGGTTCTGAGCTTCCGCTCCAAACTCTTCAGCCGCTTCTCCACTTCTTCGAGCTTGTCAGCGCTGGCGATGCGCGTTTTGGCGAGGAGCGAAGAGAATGCCTTCTCCAGACCCCCCTCCAGCTCCTTGCTTCTCTTCCGGGCTGTCTGCGAGAATGAGGCCATGATTTTTTTCGCCTCGCCCTTGCTTACCTCGCCCTTCTTCTCGAGCTCGGCGATGGCCTTCGCGAGCGTCTCCCGTGTGAACTCCGCCGCCCCGAGTCCCACGAGCAGCCCCTTCTTGAAGAACTCCTTCATCGGAACCCTCCTTCCCTCGATGCAATCTGCACCCCGTTATATCGGAGCACACTCAATTATTCGAATGCACGCGCCCGCTGAATCCGCGCTGCCATAGAAACGACGCCACGCAGGTGCGCCCCGCACCTTAACCGCAGTTCCACTGTACACCATTCCAGCCGGCCGGGCAAGAGAATCGAGCAGACTGGACTATCCCCAATCTTTTCTAGTGTCGTGTCTCAGAATTGTCCTCAACCGAGCAGGGGAACGCCTCCCCAAAATACGGAATCGCCAGGGCCGTGTGTGGCTACTCCCTCGCGAAGCACTTTCCGCCGCGCTCAAGACCAAAGAGCCAGTCCAGGGAGCACGCGTAGCGCTTGGCGAGCAGGACCCTGAGACCCAGCATGAGGAGGATGAGGTCCCGGATGAGGAGATCGGTGGCAGCGCCTTTTGGTGAATGCGCGAAGGAGAAACAGCCGCAGTCGAATTCAAGCCCCCGCGCGAGATTGTAGGCGAGCGCGCAGATAAAAACGCCCAGGCTCAGCGTGATGGTGAGCGCGGCCCCCCTGCTGAGGAGGCCGAGGATGAGGAACGCCCCGGCGACAAGTTCCACGCCGGGGAGAACAATCGCGAGGAGGTTGATCGCCCAGGGGGGAAGTATCTTATACCCATAGATGATTCTGCTGAACGACACCGGGTCGCCCAACTTGTGCAGGCTCGCGTAGATAAACAGCCCGCCAAGAAACAGACGCAGGATCAGGACTGCCGATTGATCGAGTAATTGAACTCCCCCGTGCTTCATGGCGTGCTCCCCTATAACTCAGGCGGTGCGGCCGGCTGGTTACCAGGCACCCCGCTGCCTCCAGGCCTCTCCACCGGGTACCCCGCCGCCTCCCATTCCTTCATCCCCCCCGCAAAAACAAAAATATCTTTGCGGCCGGCTTCACGCAGGGCTCGCGCCAGGAGATGAGCCTCGTCGCATTCCATGCCCTGGCAATACACCACCACCTTTTCATCTCGCTCGAGCATCGTGAGGACCTCTTCCATGCGCGCAGCGAGTTGTTTTTCTGGGAGGGAATACGCGCCCCGGATATGGCGCTCCGCGTACGGTTCATCAGGCCGGGCGTCGAGGAAGACCGCCCCTTCCTTGAAGAGGCGCAGTGCGTCCCCCGCACCGATCTCGACGTTCCCGCGCGTGGCGTCGTGCATCCCCCCCGGTGAGGGGACGCCATAGGCCTTGTCCCACTGACCCACGAGGGGGATGCTCCGCGATGAGAGGGCATTACTGGAAAAACCGGCGAGGAGGCCGATAATTAAAACCACCGCCGTTTCGCAGAGCGTGCGGACGAGCGTATGGTTGCTTTCCTTCATGGCATGCAGCTCGGATGTAGCGTAATTATTGCACAATGCACTCATATGACAAGCAATATTATTGCCTTGCAGGGAGCCCTTTGCTACTCTCGACAGGGGCCGGAAAATGTGAAAACGAGACGAGGCATAGTGCTACTGCTGTTCATCCTCTCCCTGCTCCCATCCCTCCTCGCCGTCAGCGGGTGCACCTCAGCGCGCCAGAAATTCGATGACTGCAAGCGATATATTCTCACCGAGGTCGTCCGCTGGTAGAAATAGGAGAAGGGGACTCCCCAGCCCGTATCACAGTTCTACCCGTCGATATCTGCTCGACAGTGGAATGCCTCAGCAATCTCTAACGTTGAGCCGGGGCATGAACACTCTCTGCTGCATCGTCCTACTGATGTCTACATTATGTAAACTGGTAATGGTTCTGTCACTCCTGCGTAAGCCAGCCTATGCCGAAGCGGTCGCCGACGCTCCAGAGCTTTAGCGACGGGGCGCTTCGCGCAGGCAGGCAGGAGTCCAGCTACTATTCTGGATGCCTGCTTCCGCAGGCATGACACGCATGACAATTAGGCCGTTCGGTTAAGAATCAAATGCAGCAGAGTTTCGAGGACACCGTACTGGCAATCCCCCTAATTGACCACCACCGCCTTCTTTGAGAGCAGGATCACATAGGGGGTGGTGGGCCCAACCTCGGCAAGACTCCTCACGGGAGGCTTCTTGCCGGCCTGCACGGTTGCGGCATAGAAGGTCACGGTGCTCCCGCACATCGAATACGGAATGGTGACCCGCGGTCGAAAGGTCATGGCGAACGGGGCCGGATACCAAGGAATGTCTGTACAGATCGGCCTGATTCCCGCCTTTACCGAACCGTTCGGGAAAATGGTGTAGGGGCCATACGGCGTATTGGCGAGGATGTAGAAATCGAATGGCTGGATTATCTCCTGTCCCAGTGAGAAGTTCAGCGTGAAGCACTGGCCTGCCGTCAGCGCGCTCGGCTCGATACTGATCGGCGGAGGCGGCACAGGGGTTGGCGTGGGGGTAGCCATCGCCTGCGCTCCTGAGAGGTATGCCACCTCGCACGCGACGCGGGCGGCATTGTAGCTGATCCTCATGTAGCCGCTCTCTCCCCAGTCGGTTCCCCATGAATTCCTGAGTATCCAGTAACCCCCATCCGCGTCATTCCAGCCCACGAGCGATATCTCATGGTCTGTATCCGTGTAGTAACATGGATCGGCCGCACAGGAGGTGAGGGAATCATTGTAAATACCGATCGAGTATGCATCAAATCCCGAGCTCGTTTGCACCGCTGCATCAACCACGCCGTACGTCATTATCGCTGTTTTTATCGCATCAATATTGCCGCAGGGGACTCTGTACCAGGACGAGAAACGCGCGACCGGGTCATTCCAATGAGTACACGAGCCGGGGTTGGTTATCGTGTACGGGAAGCTGCTCTCGCTGCACACACCCTGGACGGTGAGCGCCTGGAGCTCCATATAATCAAAATCTGAACCAGTGCAGCCGTAGAAATGATCGGTGTAATCAGGGAGACTGCCAAGACACCATATGATGAACGATTCGGAGAAGTCCACGCAGCTCGCATCATAAAGATCGAACGCGAAGTTATACACCCCCTCCGCTGCGGCGCATGCGCCGAAGGCATAGCACGACCCGCAATTGCCCTGATCCCTGATGGGGCCGATGTATGAGTGGCCGTTATAGTTCTTCCAGTCGAAACTGGCGGGGAGGGCCACCTTCCCGAGGTGCTTCTCGAGGGGCCCGATCTCATCGGATACCATGGCGGGGAATCGACTTGGATGACGGCTGAAGAACTCTCGTTTCATCTCGGGTGGCATGTCGAAAACCCAGTTATGGCCGACCTTGAAGTTATAGCCGTTGTGCGTGATTTTCGCCCTGATGACCTCGAGCGAATCATCGCCCTTGAACTCGAGGATCTTGCGCTCTGCCCACGCAACTGTCAACAGGGCTGAGAGAATGAAGAGCGCAGCCAGAGTACAGGCATATTTCGTAAGGCACCGCATATGCGCTCTCCTTTAGTTTTTGGTTATCGATTATACCGCAATAATAATAACACTTCTATTTACCATTGTCAAATCCACCGCCTGGGAAGTAGTGCATCAGCTTGCGCGCCAAGTGGATCAGTAAATACGGCCTGGTAATCTGTCTTTCCCTACTTTTCAGGAAAATGTTCAAGTTAGATTATTTGTGGAGCCGATAAGCAAGAGTGGCCACCACTATTCAACACAAACTAACTACTTCGTTGCTTTCCCTGCGCTCCTGCATGCTCCGATATGCGCTCTCAGCAGGGAATCATCCAGATATATTGGGTTCAGGCGCACAGCCCGTTCATATGCCTCGAGCGCCTTCCCATACTCCCCCCTGACCTCGTGGACCATGCCGATACCTATATACACATTGGCCGAATAGACGGCGTCATGGGTTAAACTCATCGCATTGTTAAACTCCTCAAGCGCCTTATCATACCTGCCGGTGACGCGGTACACGTTCGCGAGGTTGTTGTGGGCTGAGGCAAAGTCACCTCGGAGGTTCACGGCGTGCGTGAGGATTTCCTCTGCCTCCTCATAGCTGCCCCTCTGCATGTAGACGATCCCAAGATTGTTGTAGGCATCGGCGCTCTCGGGGTTGCGCGCGATGACCGCCCCCCACAGAGTCGCGCTGTCGCGCCAGACGGCATTCCGCGCGATCGTGAGAATCGTGAGGAGGGTGACGACCGCGCATACGGCCAGCGCACCCGGCCTGAAGCGGGGTCGCAGGAGCGCAGACGACGCCGCGCGCCCACACAAGAGACAGAGGGCGGCCGTAGGGAGGTAGAGGTAGCGATCGGCCTTGATCACATTCACCGGGATGAGCTGAAGGATGGGTATGAGGGATACGGCACCCCAGAAGACGCAGAATGAAAACAATGCCGCGCGCCGGACACTCGCCACGGCCACAGCCAGTATGGTTCCTATAACGGCCAGCGGAAGGAGGCATCGAATCTCCGTCACTCGTGCCGGTAACTCCACCAGGTAGAGGGAGCACAGGTTGATGGGGAGCATGAGCATTCGGAGGTAATCGCCAAGCACAATGCACATTGCGAGAAAGGTGTTGTACATGCTTCCACCGTGGTAGGAGAAGCGCATATCTCTATGCGGATCCAGGAATATGGTCGCGAGGGCGGTGAGCAGGAGGGGCAGCACGTAGGGGATCTTGTTCAGGATGCTCCGCCTGAGACCGCCCCGTTGGTCCGCGAGAAGCAGGTCATACAGGATAAGCGCGAGCGGCAGCGTGATCATCAATGGCTTGGACCAGATGGCGCAGAGATAGAAGAGCACGCTCAGCCAGAGTAACCCGCGTCCCCTCCCATCGCGGCCCCTGATGTACACCAGGAATGAGAGGAGATAGAAGAGCATTCCCAGGCCATCCTTCCTGCTGGAAAGCCAGGCGACGGATTCCACATGAAGCGGGTGGACAGCGAAGAGCACCGCTGCGACGAAAGACACTTCATTGTTGCCGATGAGCGCGACGCAGAGACAGAAAAAAACGAGCACGATGAGCGCATAGATGATCAGGTCGGTGAGGTGATACCCCACCGGGTTGAGCCGCCAGAAACGGTAATCGAGGCAGTGTGAGATCACCGGCAGGGGGGGATAGCTGAGGTGGAAGTTTTTAAGGATGAAAGGGATATCGAGAGCTCGGATGGCCTTGTTCCTGACGATGAGGTGCTCGTCGTCCCAGTTGGTAAACCGGTTGCCCAGGATGTTGGCATATACAACAAGCACCAAGGCAATCACGCATGCGATGGCTATCCACGTCTTCACGGGATCATGATCCTATGTGCTCTTTTGTTGACGCAACCTTGAGCGGAAGGCGGCGAATTTCTCCCGCGCATTTTCAGACAATGACCACTTCCCCACGCACGCCAGATCGATGTTGTGCAGGCGCGCTACCAGCAGCGCCTGTTCTAGTCCCTGGGGGTCGTCCCAGTGGTAGTAGGCAGCCAGGCGGTCCCTCACGCAGTCGGTGGGGTTGAGAAGGTGTATCATGCCCCATGGGGTCCGTATACTGTTTATCTCTCCCACCGTATCGCTGCCGAGGGAAAGGGGCGGCGCAGGAAAGTCGATCAGGAAAGCACGGCATTCGGGGTGTTCAAAATGCCGCCCGCCCACCGGCCTGAATCCCAGTTCCCCCAGCGGTGCAGCGAGTTTCTTCAGCGAGACCTCGGTGACAAAATCAAGGTCGCCGGAGACGTACCTGTTCTCGCTGTAGATAGCAACACAGGCTCCCCCCACGAGGATGGCGGTAATCCCATGGCGTTCCAACGCCCTGCTCACTATCGCGGCGAGCTGTCGTGTGTCACACCGGTCCCACCGTATTCTCACAAGGGTTTACCTGTCCGCCGAGGCCGCGTCCGGTCTCTGAAATAGCGCCCCTTGGTCTCTTCGGAAATGAATTCCATCGCTTTGGCGAGGAGCGCGGTGAGTTCTTTCCTGAACGGATAACGGGGATTAATACGGAATACGCGGGTCCGGCCACGATTGACGCCCGCAATTACCCCACCGTCCTCCAGCCTCCGCAGTTGTTGATAAATACCATTGAAGGGGATGCCGAAAATGCGCGAGAGCTGTCGGCCATAGCCCTCGCCGTAGACATAGAGGTAGAGAAGTATTTTTTCAACCGTTGGGTTACCCAGCAGCGGTTCCAGCATATGCAGCCCTCATTGCCATGACCATCTATTATGGGCATATGACCATATTACATGTACATAACCAAGCTATCGATGTCAATGTAAAAATCACTGTGATTGTAAGGGGTCACTTATAGAGGGGGGCCACGGATGAACACGGATTATGACGGATATTCACAGATGAAAAGAAAGCTTAATCTGCGGCCATCCGTGTGGTTATCCGTGAAAATCCGTGGCGAACATCATTTACCGTTACCCCTGCAAAACTGACCCATTACCTGTGATTCAGACAGTGGGGAAGGATTTATGGCGAAAGCCTGACGTTGGATTAGCGCAAAGCTATGGGTATTGGATGTGGGGGGAATACACACCATAAAAGGAAGGCTCCGTCGTGCAAAAAAGCACGTTTAGACAAGGAG
>JAPLCX010000009.1 GCA_026392035.1 Candidatus Auribacterota bacterium
TGGCATTCAAGAATCAAACGAGCTTATAGACAACACGCCGGAATGAGACAGATTCATAAAATCCAATTCTTAAGGTGGTTTTCATGGTTCAAAAACCAACAAAAAACCAACAATCTATGAGTATTTCACCCATTGCGAGGATGCCGAGTCCCGCTAAGCGGGACGAGGCAGCCGTGGCAATCCCCCTCTGAAAGCCCTTTAAGTGAGATTGCTTTTCCCGCCAAGGCGGGATCGTAATGACAGCAGCGCGCGTATCAGTGTTTTACTAACGTATTACCAAATGAGAAAAGTTTTGGTTCTCCTGACTCACGTTTTTAGATAGAATCGTAGCCTGACAACTGATGAGGTGCGAAAGTGCTATGAAGACAGGCGTCCGCTCGCTGGTGTGGGTATCGGCGGTGCTCCTGGGAGCCGCCTGCGCGATCACCTCCCTCTGCGCTCAGGAGGAAAAAGAGCAACCGCGCTCATCCCCCTCCAGCAGGAGGCGGGAAGCGCAAAAACAGCGGAAATATCCCTCCCCGGTTCCGCCCCTTGAGCCCGCACGCCGCGCAACCGCCGCGCCACGAAGCGCACGCACCGAGACGCTGAAAGAGCCGGAGGGCGCTCCGGCGGCCCCTTCAAAAAAGGAGCGGGCTGCAGAAGAGGCTACGCCGCCCTCGGGCAAAGAAGCAACGGGGGAAAAGACAGCCGCTCAGGGACCTGAACAGGTATCCGAGGAAGAACTCATCTCCCTGGAGCTCGATAACGTTGAAATCAAATACGTCATCAAGCTGATCAGCGATCTCACGGGGAAAGACTACATCCTCAGCGATCAGGTGCGTGGAACCGTGACCGTGATGTCCCCCACCAAGATCCCTGTTGACGAGCTCCCCAAGGTCCTCGAATCACTCCTCGAGGTGCGCGGCCTCGCCACGGTGCCCTCGGGCGATTTTATCAAGATCGTCCCTCGACGTGAGGGGGCGAAGAGCCCGGTGGAGTTCGAATCCGCCGAGGGGATACAGGATCGCGCGCCCGATGACACGCTCGTGACGCAGATCGTCCCGCTCCAGTACGCGGACCTGAACGAGGTGCAGCGACTTGTTACCTCGCTCGGCGGCAGGGAGGTGAGCGTCGTCCCTTACCCCCCGACGAACACGCTCATCATCTCTGATGGCATCTCAAGCCTTGACCGGCTCATGAAGATCATCAAGGAGGTGGATATCCCCGGCCTGGAATCAACGATCACGGTGGTGCCGTGCCAGTACGCCGCGGCGAGCCTCCTCGCCGAGGAGGTTCTCTCGATCGTCACGCAGAAGGGCGCGGCGCCCGCCAGGGGCGCTGCGCCGCGCAGGCGTGGAAAGGCCCCCGCGCAACCGGCGGGGCCGGCGGGAGAGGAGGCCATCAAGCTGTTCGCGGATGAGCGGACGAACTCCCTCATCATCGTCGCGAGCCCCGAGGATACCGAGCGGGTCCTCGCCCTCGTGGAGGAACTCGATCGCCAGACGCCCGAGAGCAAGACGCGCGTCCGCGTGAAACGGCTCTCCTATTCCAACTCAGACGACGTGGCGAGCGTCCTCTCCTCTCTGACGGCGGCGAGGACCGGCGAGGGCATGCCCCCCGTCAGCGTCAGCAGCTACCCAGAGATCAACGCCCTGGTCATCGACGCCTCTCCCCAGGACTACGACCTCCTCACGCGCATCATCGAAGATCTCGACATTCCGAGAGACCAGGTGATGGTGGAGGTCATCGTCACCGAGGTCGATCTCGGCAAGTCGCTCTCGGCGGAGTTCCAGGCGCAGGTGTTGAAGGGGATCAACTACACACCCGGCGAGAACGCCTCGGGCGGGCAGAGCTGGTCGGGAACCGAGTTCGGTACGTCGTCACTGAGGTCGCTGGTGCTGGACCAGGTGAAGAACAAGACAAACTATCCGCTGAGCGCCGGGTCGGGGCTCAACTACGGCTATATCTACGTCCCGGAGAGCGACAAGAACGCGATCGGGCCATTCTCGGTGTTGCTCAACGCGCTCGAGGCGGACACGGACATCAACGTCCTCGCAGCCCCGCAGGTGCTCACCTGTGACAACGAGGAGGTTTCTTTCAACGTGGCGGATAGGGTACCGATCCTCACCTCAACCCTGACGACCGGGTCGGGCACCACCGGGACCGACACCATCCAGCAGATAGACTACCGCGACGTCGGGACAAAAATCAAGCTCATCCCCCACATCAGCAAAGACCGGTTCGTGCGGCTCGAGGTCGACCAATCCATAGAGTCGCTCGTCGGCGTCTCTCTCGCGGATATCACGGGGCCGTTGACTCCCGCCACGCTCAAGCGGGAAACATCTACCGTTGTCACGGTCAAAGACGGCCACACGGTGGTGATCAGCGGCATGATCACCGATTCCTACACGACGCAGGAATCCAAGGTGCCTATCCTCGGTGATATCCCCCTCGTCGGCCTGCTCGCACGCTACCGCAAGAATTCGATTAGCAAGGTCAACCTGATGGTCTTTATCACCCCGCGCATCGTGAGGAATCCCACCGAGCTCGCGCTGGTGACCCAGAAGACGCGAGACCGGGGGGATGAGTTCCTCGAAGAGGCCCATGGCCGTCCGCCCCGCATGCTGGACCGCTTCATTGAGTCGGGCACCCAGGAACCGGTGAAAAAATTGCCGGCGGCGGGCGAGGCAGCGAAACCATACGGGGTAAAGAAGTAGCACACTGGTTTGAATCGTTTGAACAGTGTGAATCGCGCGACGCAGTGTGTCCTTCAAACGATCCGAACGGCTCAAGTAATTCACACCGTGCGCGTACGGCGCCGGGCGTCACCCGGCGGCCCGTATACGATACTCGAGGCACGACTCGATGGCAGCAGCGACCAAGAAGCTTATCGGGCAGATACTCCTCAAAAACGGAGCCCTGACGCCGGATCAGCTCGACGAGGGCCTCGCCAAGCAGGAGGATTCGAACAGGCGGATCGGCGAAATCCTCCTGGGGCTCGGCTACATCAAGGAAGACGACCTGCTGACTGCCTTGGAAGAGCAGTTCGGCCTCCCCTACCTCAAATCGCTCACCCCTGAGATGGTCGATCATGAACTCATCGCAAAGGTTCCGCGCAACTTCGCCCAGACGTACCAGATCATCCCCGTCAAACGGGACAACGACACGGTCACCGTCGCGACCGCCGACCCCCTGAACACGCAGCCCCTCGATGACATCGGCCTCCTCCTGGAGTGCGAGACCCGCACGGTGATTGCGAAGCCTTCAGAGATCACCAACGTCATCAACACGGTCTATGCGCACGCCGAAGGCGCCGCCGAGGAGCTCATCGAGGACATGGGGGCCGAGAAGGAGGCGGGGGGAGAGAAGGTGTTCGACCTCTCAGAGCAGATGGCCGAGGACCTGATGGACATCGACGACAAGGCCCCGGTGATCAAGCTTGTCAACCTGATGATTTTCCAGGCGGCACAATCGAGGGCGAGCGACATTCACATCGAGCCATACGAGAAGGAGCTCAAGGTGCGCTTCCGCATCGATGGGGTGCTCCACAACACGCTCACCTCCCCCAAGCGGTACCAGTCGGCGATCATCTCCAGGGTGAAGATCATGTCGAACATGAACATCGCCGAGAAACGACTGCCCCAGGACGGGCGCATCAAGATCAAGATGCCGGACCGGGAGGTCGACCTGCGCGTATCCACCATCCCCATCGTCCACGGGGAGCGGGTGGTCATGCGCTTGCTGGATCGGGGGAGCATGTTCTACGGGCTGGAGGAGCTCGGGTTCTCTCCCGACAAGCTTGATAAATTCAACCGCCTCATCAAGATGTCATACGGGATCGTCCTCGTCACCGGCCCGACCGGCAGCGGTAAATCGACCACGCTCTACGGGGCGTTGAGCAAGATCAACACGGAAGACAGGAACATCCTCACCATCGAAGACCCCGTCGAGTACCAGATACCTGGCATCGGCCAGATCCACGTCAAGCCGAAGATCAACCTCACCTTCGCGAGCGGCCTGCGGCACATCCTCAGGCAGGATCCCGACATCATCATGGTGGGGGAGATACGCGACCTCGAGACCGCCGAGATCGCCATTCAGGCCTCCCTTACCGGCCACCTCGTCTTCTCCACGCTCCACACGAACGACGCGGCGGGGGCGGTCACCCGCCTGATCGACATGGGCGTGGAGCCGTTCCTCGTCTCCTCCTCGGTGATCGCGATCATGGCGCAGCGCCTCGTGCGCATCATCTGCCCAAAATGCAAGGAGGCATACGAGCCCCCGGAGGAGTCCCTGAAAGAACTCGGCCTCAATCCCAAGATGCTGAAGAGCCGCATGGTCTTCCGCGGCAAGGGGTGTGAATCCTGTCTCGGGACGGGCTACTATGGACGGAGCGGGATATTTGAACTGCTCCTCATCGACGATGAAATACGGCAGCTCATCCTCGACCGTATCTCTTCAAACATCATCAAGAAGAAAGCGATCGAGAAGGGGATGCTCACGCTCAGGGGGGATGGAGCCCTGAAGGTGGTTGAGGGGGTGACCACCATCGAAGAGGTGCTGCGCATCACGCGTGAAGAGGTCTTTGAAGTGTAGCATGCTCATTTACACTTTAAACTTTCAACCTTAAACTTTAGGCTGTTGTCACCATGCCCGCATTTGAATACAAGGCGCTCGACCAGAACGGCAACGCGGCCACCGGCGTGATCGATGCCGATTCGGCAAAGGACGCGCGCGCCAAGCTCCGCCTCCAGCAGCTCTTCGCGGTCGAGATCAAGGAGACCGAGAAGGGCATCAGCCTGAGCACCAAGGTGAGCGTCAAAACCCTGTTCAAACGCGTCGGGCTGCGCGAGACCACCGTGGTGACGCGGCAGCTCGCGACGCTGCTCAAGGCCGGCCTCCCGCTCGTTCGCGCGCTCCAGGCGATTGAAGACCAGCTCGCGGACAGCCCCCTCCGCACGCACATCATCGAGGTGCGCGAAGACGTCAACAGGGGGGTGAGCCTCGCCGACGCGCTCGGGAAGCACCCGAAGATATTCTCGGATCTCTACGTGAACATGGTGCGCGCGGGTGAATCCGCCGGCGCGCTCGACAGCATCCTGGAGCGGCTCGCCACATTCAACGAGAAGATGCTCGCGCTCCAGAACAAGGTCCGCTCGGCGATGATCTACCCCATATTCATGTCGGTGATCGCGGTGATCGCGGTGGGGCTCCTCCTCACCTTCGTGGTCCCGACGATCACCAAGGTATTCACGGAGACCAAGCAGAATATGCCGGGGCCGACCGTGCTGCTCTTGAACGCGAGCCGGTTCATGAAGAGCTACTGGTGGGTGCTCATCCTCGTCGGGGTGAGCCTCACCGTCCTCATGAAACGGGCCAGGAAGAAGAAGGGCGTCAAGTTTTTCATGGACAGGCTCAAGCTGCGCATGCCGGTGTTCGGCCCGCTCGCGCGCAAGATGGCGGTCTCGCGGTTCGCCCGGACGCTCTCCATACTGACCGCGAGCGGCGTCCCCATCCTGAAGGCGATGGGCATCGTCCGCACCATCGTCAACAACGAGGTGCTCTCAAAGGCCATTGACGACGCGGCTGAAGCGGTGGGGGCGGGGAAATCGATCTCCGAGCCGCTCGCGAAGAGCGGGGTCTTTCCGCCGATCGTCACGCACATGATCGCCGTGGGCGAGACGAGCGGGAAGATCGAGGACATGCTCCAGAATGTGGCCGACGCCTATGATACGGAGGTGGAGAACGCCGTGGTGGCCCTCGTCTCCCTTCTCGAGCCGGCAATGATCATCATCATGGGAGGGGTGGTGGGGTTCATCGTGTTCGCCATCCTCCTGCCGATTTTCGAGATGAACCAAATGGTAAAGTAATGTTTTACCACGGAGGCCACGGAGGGTCACAGAGAACACGGAGTCAGAGTGTAGAATTTAAGGATGTTCTTGAAACACGCTTTATGTAGTTCTCCGCGACCTCCGTGTCTCCTCCGTGACCTCCGTGGTGAAACGTTAAAATGAAAGGCGGTGGATTATGGCATTGAGAAAAAAGGGATTCACGCTGATCGAGCTCCTCGTCGTCATGGTGATTCTCGGCCTCCTGGTGGGCATTGTCGGCCCGCGGGTGATGCGGCGGATAAAGCCCGCAAAGATTCAGGCCGCGAAGGTTCAGGTCGCCAGCCTCGAGCAGGCGCTCCAGCACTACTACCTTGAGAACAACGCGGCGTACCCCGCCTCGCTGGAGGCGCTCGTCCCGGAATACATTGAGGGCATCCCCATGGATCCATGGGGGAAGCCTTACGCGTACCACTTCCCCGGCTCCCACAACAAGGACTTCGACATCGAGTCGGGCGGGCCGGACGGAGCGATCGGCGGCGAGGATGACGTCACCAACTACACAAAATAGATCGCCGGCGCGCGGCTTCACCCTCATCGAGCTCTGCGTGGTGCTGGTGATCATCTCGCTCATCCTGGCAATCGCCGTACCCCGCTACGGCGGATTCATGACGCGCGGCACCATGCGCAGCGAGGCGCGGCGGCTCGCGGCGCTGGCGCGGTACCTCAGAAGCGAGGCGTCCCGGTCAGGGAGCGTGTACTATCTGAATTTCAGCGTGGAGAAGGGCACATACTGGGTGACGGTCGCCGGTGGGCGGGGCCGGCCCGTGGAGGAACGAACCCATCTCACCAGGCCGCGGCCGCTCCCCGAGGGGATCAGGCTTAAGGATGTCGCCATTGTGGGGCGCGCGGGGAAAAGCCAGGGGAGACAGATGGTCGCCTTTTATCCGAAGGGCGAAAGCGATGAAGCGATCATCCATTTCAGCGATTACGGCGGGAAGCAGTTCTACTCATTGCACATCAAGCCCTACAGCGGGCGGTCGGTGATATACGACTACTATTTCAAGGGGTACAAGGAGATATACCACAAGGGGATATTTTAGAATACAGCCGCGACACGGGGAACACTGAAGTGACGGCGGGGGCTGAGAGAATGAACACACGGATAAAAAGGAATTTTCCCTCCCACCGGCCCCGTTGCGGTACGCACCGCGGCTTCACCCTCGTGGAGGTCATGGTCGCCCTGGTGATCATATCCATCGGCATGGTAACCCTCCTCTCAACGCATGTGATCAGCACGCGAACCTACGCCGAGGCGAAGGCGACGACCGTGTGCAGCCTGCTTGCACAGCAAAAGCTCGCTGAGCTGCAGGCAGGTGAACTCCCCCCGCCGGGGGAGACGAGCGGGGGGTTTGAGGATAACGAGCACTATCAGTGGACGCTCTCCGTCAGGGAGACCGAACTGGAAGCGCTGCGCGAGGTGACGCTCGAGGTTTCGCTCAGGCCTCCCGAGGAGATCGAAGAGACAGAGGGCATGCCGAAAGTAACCGTGACGACCTCCCTGGCCGATCTCGGGAAGCCGGAAGAAGAGGAAGAGGGTGAGCAGGAGAAGGGATAACCGCACCGCCCCCGGGCGGCGCGGCTTCACCATAGCCGAGGTACTGGTGGCAATACTCATCACCAGTATTATCGCAGGCGTCATCTACGGCTCCTACATGGGAGGCCTGAGGATTATCTATGATTCGCAACAAGATATGGAACGAACCCACATGGCCAGCCTCATCCTCGACCGCATCACATCAGACCTCGCGTGCGCGTTCCTGAGGGCCGACAAAGAATATCTGGTCTTTGTGGGGGAAGAAGGCGCCGAGGGTGAATACCCATCCGACAGCGTGACCTGTATCAGTTCCTACCACGAGCGGCCGCGGAGGGACGCCCGGGAAAGCACCCTGAGCGAGGTGAGCTACTCACTCGACCCCGGCGACAGGGACGAGCTGTTCATCCTCAGGCGTGAAGACCCCACGCTCGATGATGACCCCTTTTCCGGCGGCGAGACGAGGGTTATCGGAGAGGGGGTCGCCGGACTGAAATTTGAGTACAGTGGAGAGGAGGGTTGGGCCTCCTCATGGGATTCCCGGGAGAGCTCCTCACTCCCCACCGCCGTTCGGGTCAAACTCATCTTCCGCACGGAAGAGGAAGCAGGGGGGGGAGAAGGCGAGGAGGCCGTGAGGTACACCACCTTCGTCACGGAGACCGCCATCCCCGCGGGAGGGAACTGGGAGGAAAAAGAGGAGGAGGAGAAAGAAGCGGCGGGAGAGAAACAGAAGAAATGACAAATGACAAAATTCAAATGACAAAACCTCATTGTGTTTTGACATTTGTCATTTGGTATTTGTCATTGACGTGTCATTTGTGCTCTGGTATTTGTCATTGAACCATGCCTGGTTATTTATGGGAACAAAAAGTCATGTGCGGAACGGCGAGGAAGGCATTATCCTCCTCCTGACGCTCTTCGTTATCGCGATCTTCACAATCCTGGTGCTGGAATTCAGTTACACCACGCGGGTTGAATACCATATCGCGAGCGGCCTCCGCGACGACCTTCTCGCCTCGGCAATCGCCCGGGGAGGCATCTACGAGACGATTGCCCGCCTGCGGGAGCACCGGCTCAAGGAGATTGACGAGAAGGCGGAGGAAGATAAGGAGAAGGGACGCCCCGCAGAGAAACCGGAGGAAGTCCTCAAGAAAGAGGCGACGAAGAAGGTCGCGGGACAACTTGAAGAGGTGAATTATCCCGATCACTATGGCGAGGACTGGGCGCAGGAACGGTACCTCGAGCCCTATGGTGCAGGATACCTGACCGTCAAGGTCATTGACGAGAGCGGCAAGATCAGTATCAACACCCTCGTGAAAGAGATCAAGGAGGTGACTGCGGCGCCAAAGGCCGCAACGCCGGTGGCGGGCGTGGGGGCGGCGGAGAGCGAGGTCAAGGCGAAGGAAGAGACAAAGAAGACTCCGCGGGCGTGGGGTCAGAAAGACAAGGACAAGACGGGGGAAGAGGTCAAAGAGGAGAAGAAGGGAGAGGGGGAAGAAACAGCCGAGGAGCCGCCGGTGCGCTATGTTGTTGACAAAAAGGTGGAGAAAGATATTATGAGGCTCGTGGAAACGCTCGACATTCGCGGCGTGGACGCCGAGGAGGTGACGGCGGCAATCGTTGACTGGATGGACAGCGATGATGAGGGAGACTGGGAGGAGGATGCCTACGCCAAGAGCGAGGGGTCCATCCCGAAGAACGCGCCGCTCGATGTGCTCTCGGAACTCCTCATGGTCGAGGGCGTGACGGGAGACCTCTATTTCGGCCCGGGCCAGCCGGAGATCACCGATCTCGGGAAGGAGCTGACCCGCAAAGAGGGGCGGAAGCGGGGCAAGGCGGGGTTGCGAGATTGCCTCACGGTCTGCTCCCGGACAAAGGTGAACGTGAACACCGCTCCGCCCGAGGTGCTCACGGCGCTCCTCGAGGAAGAGAACGAATCCCTGGTCAAGGAGATCATGAGTTATACCCGCAGGGATTACTTCAAAGACATGGCGCAATTCGCCGAAAAAACAGGGGAGCACGTCCCGGCGAGCTTCAAAGCGAGGATCGGAGTGGGGAGCGACAGTTTCCAAATTGTCGCCGAGGGGCTCGTCAACGAGTCGAGGAAGCAGATCCAGGCATTCGTGTACATTGACGACAAGGCGAACGTGAAGATTCTCTACTGGAGAAATGAGCGATGACCAGGGAAAGCGGGGCGTGGATGGGCGGCGGGGCCGCCCACCGGCCGCTCGGCATCGACATCGGGGCGAGCGCGATCAAGGCCGTCCAGGTGCGGAGGAGCGGCCACACCGCGAAGATCGTCAGCACATACCTGGTGGAGATTCCCCGTGAGAAGGCGGAGCGCGCGTCACCCGAGCTCATCGCGGAATCGCTTGAAAAATTCCTCGGTGAGCATAAATTCACAACCGACCGCTTCGTGGGCTCGTTCCCCCTCTCCTCGGCGATCGTGAGGAACGCGGTCGTGCCGCTCCAGGGGCATTACAAGATACGTCAGGTAATCAAATTCCAGGCCGAGCCGCACATCCCGTTCTCGATAGAAGAGGTCGTCATCGACTTCCTCGAAACCGCGGCGGCGGAAGACAACAAGACGCCGGTGATCATCATAGGCGCAAAGAAAGAACTCATCGCCAAACAGCTTGAGCTATGGAACGCAGCGGGACTGGATCCGGAGATCCTCAGTGTCGACGCCTTCGCGCTGGTAAACAACTACCTGCTCAGGGCGGGCGCGGCGGCCCCCGAGGAGATGGTCATGCTCCTGGATATCGGCGCCACCAAGACGCTGCTGGTAATCATGAGGGGGCGGTTTGCGATCCTCGCCAGGAGCATCGCCCTGGGGGGCGACGATATCACCGAGGCGCTCCAGGAGGAATTCGCGATTGATTTCCAGACGGCCGAAAAACTCAAGCGAGAAAAGGCCACGGCAATTCCGGGAGAGCAGTCCGCGGGCGAGGAGGAGCGGATCCAGAAGACGATCAGCCCCATACTCACCCGCCTCGTCAAAGAGGTGGACCGCAGCATGCGCTCGACCACCGCGACCCTCAAGGGCGCGGAGGTCTGCAGGCTCTATCTCTCCGGCGGGGGGGCGCTGCTCGCCCGGATCGGCGAGCTCCTGTCCAGGGAATTCGGTTGCGAGGCGCGCCTGCTCTCTTCTCTCGCCCCGTTCGACGGTTCTGAGGGGGATGGGGCCATGTGCGCGGCCGGCGTCGCGACCGGCCTCGCCATCCAAGGGCTCGGCCTGGGGGGCACGGAGGTTGATCTCCGAAGGGATGACCTCGCGTACGCGGGAGGCCTCGCCAAGGCAAAACGCCAGATGGTGATCGCGGCAATCCTCGCCGTCTGTATCCTGGGGGTCATGACGTTCAATTTCGCGAGCTCGTTTATCCAAAAGAAGCGCGCGCACGCGGTCCTCGCAAACGAGCTCGAGGGGATCTATCGCGAGACCTTCCCGGGGGAGCAGGCCGTGGACGCGGTCTCCGTGGCGGGCAGGATGGAGCAGAAGTTCAATGAGTACCAGCAGGCATACGAGCGTTTTGCAGCGCTCTCAACCAGCGCGCTCTCATCACTTGAAATATTGAGAGAGATCAGCGCACTCGTACCACCGGAGATCAAAGCACAGGTCACCGACCTGTCTATCAGCCAGGGCGCGGTGGAGATGGAAGGACTGGTCAACAGCCCTGCCGACGCGGACAAAATCATGCAGGCGCTCCAGCAATCAAAATATTTCAAGACCGTTGACTTCCCCCCCACATCGGCCCACGGAGGCAACAAGCACAAGTTCAAGCTCACCGCCGCAATAGGGAAATGATACTGTTCATGAAGAAGATCTCGAAGAGAGAAAAGAGCCTCATCGCGACTGCTTTCGGCGCGATCGCCCTGTTCCTCATCTATCAGTTTGCCATCAACCCGTTCCTCAAATACGCCGTGCGGATACAGGAGGAGATCCCCCGGATGAAGGGTGATCTCCTCACCGCGCGGCGCATACAAACGCGCTACCTCGATCTCGACAGAGAGATCAGGCGTGTCCGGCAGCGCATTGACCAGCGCACCGCCGAATTCAGTCCCAACGACTTCCTGAGCACGCTCGCAAAGAATGCGGGAATATTCCCCAATCTTGATGGGATCAAGCCCGATCACACGAAGATCAACGAAAGTTACGGGGAGGACACCGCCACCGTCAAGCTCAAAAACGTGCAGCTGGAGAAACTGGTGAATTACCTCTATGACATCGAGAGCTCGGGCCAGCTCCTCACCGTCAAGGAACTGTCAATCAAGCCGGACAACGATAACTCGCTCGCCCTGGAAGTAACGTTCGACGTGTCCACCTTCACCAGGACGAAAAAATCGGCTGAGGGAAAGGCTGAGAAGCCGCCCTCAAAACCGCAGCACACGCAGCGCCCGCGGCGGCGCTGAAATCAGCCGGTGCAACGTGAGTGGGGGCCATAATTTTAGGTTCGATTTCATTTCGTGTGGGTAGATGCCGCGAGTTGACGCATGCGTTTGAAAAGAACAGGTATGTCATTGCGAGTCCCGCCTGTCGGGACGAAGCAATCTCACTATGAATCATGTAATCCAGGGGGGATTGCTTCGTCATCCGTCATGCGGCCTGACGCATGCCGGACTCCTCGCAATGACACTCTTTTTACATTTATTCAAAGCTAATAAAGTCGGTCAACCACACGAAGTGGGAGGGAACATCAATTCATACTGCAGCTCTATAGGAGAATTATGAAAACATTATGTGCGGTTGTCCTGCTCCTCCTGCTCGCGCTCTCGCTGCTCACGGGATGCCACAACACCGGCCGCCAGATCCGGAAGGCCCTGGACGGCACCCACGATCTCCTCCTTGAGGGGAGCTACTGAACACGGCAATCCTGGCCGGACCAGGAACCTGGCCCCGATGAGACGAGTGCGGAACCCCCACGGCGCCCCCTGGCTCTCCCTCTCCGTGATCGCGCTGGCGTCAGCCAGCCTCTTCAGCGACATCGGCCACGAAATGGCGACCGCCGTCTTGCCGATGTTCATCGGGACAATGGGGCTGGGGGCGGCCGCGCTGGGCGTGATCGAGGGCGTGGCGGACTTTCTCAACAGCATGGCGAAGCTGGGCGGCGGATACCTCGGCCAGCGCCTCTCCCGCAAGAAATCGATCGCCGCGTTCGGATACCTGATCACCGCGCTCTCCACCGCGGCACTGTCGTGGGGCCGCGGGTTCTGGGCCTTCCTGACGCTTCGTTCCGTGGCGTGGATTGGAAGAGGCTACCGGGCGCCGCTGAGGGACTTCCTGATGTCGGATGCCGTCCCGCCCACGCACTACGGGAGGGCGTTCGGCCTGGAGCGCGCAGGCGATATGATCGGAGCCGTGGCGGGGCCCCTGACCGCGGCGCTGCTCATCGGCCTCGGCCTCGGCTACCGCCAGATATTCGCCTGGGCGCTCATCCCCGGCATCCTGGCGGCGTCGAGCGTCTTCTTCTTCGTCAGGGAAAAGCCGCGCCACCCCGGGACCCCCGTCACGCTCCAAGACATCCACGCGCGCTTCCCGAGGGGATTCGGGCGGCTGCTCGCGGCGATTCTCACGTTCGGGATGGGGGATTTCTCGCGGACGTTCCTGATCCTCGTGGCGGCGCGGCGATTCGGGGCGGAGGCTTCACTCAGAACGGGTGGGCTGTTCCTGAGTCTCCCCATCCTCCTCTACGTCCTTCACAACGCGGTGAGCGCTTTCACCACAGTTCCCGCGGGGAGGGCGGGTGACCGATGGAGCAAGAAGCACGTGCTCACGCTGGGATACGCGCTCGGGACAGTATGCAACCTGCTCCTCTGCGCCAGGTTCGGCTCGCGCGCATCGCTCGCGCTGATCTTCGCCCTCTCGGGCATCTATATAGCCATAGAGGATACCATTGAGAAGGCCTACGTCTCTGAGCTCCTCCCCCGTTCTGTCCGCAGCTACGGCCTGGGGCTCCTCGCGACGGCCAATGCCGTCGGGGACATGCTCTCGAGCCTCTACGTCGGTATCCTCTGGGACTGGGCGGGACCGTCGTGGGCCTTCGGCCTCGCAGCCGGGTTTTCTCTCGCGGGATTTATACTCGTCGCCGCGCTCCCCGCGTGCGTCGCCTGCGACAGCAAGACTACTTCTCAAGACGTTTAAACAGGATAGCCCTTATATCCTTGATGTACTTGTCGTCTTTATCCCAATATTCTTTCTCGAGGGAGTCCAGCCTTTCCATTATCTTATCGAGCTTGCTGAGTATGAGCACCTGCCGCTTCCATACCTCGAGGCGGAACTGCGAATCCTTCATCTGCTCGAGATTCTTGCAGGTGACCGCCGTGAGTTTGTCGCTCACATCGGTTACGTTTTTGAGCTGCTTTGCCACCACCTCTTTGTTCCAGTCGGGATACTTTTCCGCGATGAGGTTGAGCGTGTAGATGGCTTCGCCGTAGAGGCAGTACGCCCCCGCGTCGTCACCCTTCGTCCTCGCCTCATTACCCGCCTTGATCGCATCAAGCGCCTTCTGATATTCCACCGGCGCATCCTTGTTTTGAGAGGCGAGTGCCTTCCCCTGGGCGCTGAGATACTTATATTCTTTTGTCTCCCCGGCCACCTGCGCAATGGCGCAATTCGCCACGCACGCGAAAGCCGCTGTACACATGACGGCACATACCATCTTGCTCATCGGCCCCTCCTTTCGTTGGGTACCACTCTAGAAATTATACAGGAGCCCTCTACTTAGGGTCTCCTGAAAAAGTCTAAAAATATATATAATATCATACAAGGCAAGTAGATATGATGTACAATGCTCTCCAGAATGATGGATAAAATGCACGGGAATTCGGGACAGGTGCCCGAAACCCGTGCAGTTATAC
>JAPLCX010000010.1 GCA_026392035.1 Candidatus Auribacterota bacterium
TTAACAAATGGTGAAACAAAGGAGGCTCTTTTTGTGTCCGCATCCTGCAAAAAAGTTGAAGGTTGCATGTCGCTCATTCTTGTAGGCATTCAACAAGTTACGAAATCATCAACTCGATACTCGCCGATTTCGGGTTTAAAGGAGAGAGAAAGGCCCGCAGTGCGAGAACTTAAGAGGCAGTATCCGCCCCAGGAGCTTATAGAACAATATTTGCAGCTTATTGGGGGGACAAGAGAGGAGATTTGCCGCAGGGGGAGGCAATTGCCGGAACGGACCATATTGATGGAATTGCTATACCGGTTTTGCAGAATCACACAGCAGGAAATCGGCAGTTACATGGGGGGCTTGGATTACAGTTCTGTGAGCAATGTAAGACGCAGACTTTTAAGCAGGATCGGGCATGACCAGCAGTTAGAGCGAAAATTTAACGCATTTTTAAAGCACTTCAACCAAATGAAAAGTTAAAAGATTTGACCCCAAATGGGCGTAGGGATTCATCCGACCCGCGTAACGGGCTTGATAAATCAAGCCCCTACAGAATCACCATTTCTTAATTACGCGCACCCAGTTGGTGAAGATATTAATCGGTTATCCGCCATTTCAGGGGAGGGGACCAAATTGCCGTATCAGATATTATTTGGTATCGTGAGATCGGGGGAGATTGATAGCGGGTACGGGATATGACGGCGCACAGGATAAAATCCGTTAGAATTGAGGGACACGCGCGTAGCCCCCGATCTATCTTTGCATGCGGGGCGGATGCGAAAAATAGATTTTCCATTTTTAAAGATGGTCAGTTGTACCTTTCAGGTGAAAACGGCGATCTCTCGAATCCCGATAGCTATGCGAAGTTTCTCCATTCAATCGAAGAGATGAGCGCGCGCCTGCGCTTCTCGCCGGAAATTGTCGCACACGACCTCCACCCGATGTATTTTTCCTCGGAAGCGGCGCATCTCTTCAATCCCGTCGCACGGAGGGGGGTGCAGCACCACCACGCCCATGTCGCGAGCATCATAGCGCACTATGAGCTTGAACAGCCGGTCGTCGGCGTCAGTTTTGACGGCACGGGATACGGTCTGGACGGGAATCTATGGGGGGGAGAGTTCTTTGTTGTTTCCCGCACTGAGTGTTCCCGCCGCGCTCATTTCAAATATATGAGAATGCCAGGCGGGGAAATGGCGATCCGCGAACCATGGAGGATGATATTCGGGATGCTGTACGAGCGTATGGGAGAGGAGATCTTCCAAAAGGGATTCGACTTTTTAAAGGGGAGGTCTCCACAGGAACTCCACGTGCTGAAGAATGCGATTAATAAAAAGATCAACTCCCCCCTGACATCGAGCTGCGGGAGGCTTTTCGACGCGGTATCGTCTCTCCTTGGGTTTGTCCACGTGGCACGCTTTGAGGCGGAGGCGGCGCTCAAGCTGGAGGAGAGGGCGTCGTCGGTCGTGGAGAACGGGAGCTACTCCTTCGACATCCACGGGGATGCCCCGTGTATTATCGGTTGCGAAACGATGCTCGATGCGATGCTCAGAGACATGGCGGCACGGATTCCCGTAGGGCAAATCGCGCGGAGATTCCATAATTCCCTCGCGATGCTCATTGTTGAAATAGCGCGCCGTCTCAACAGTGAACTCGGCCTCGACACGGTGGTCCTGAGCGGCGGTGTTTTCCAGAACAGGCTCCTCTACGAGCGCGCGTCGAGGCTTTTGAGTGAAGCGGGCTTTACCCTCCTGGAGAGCAGGGGTATCCCACTGAACGATTTGGGGATCTGCGTAGGGCAGACTTTCGTGGCACTGAACAGCACCTGAAAGACGTGATGCGTGATCCTGGGTAAGGGGTCACTTATAGAGGGGGGCCACGGATCCCGCTAAGCAGCCATTTTGGGGGGCTATTAAATTGGTCGCCCAGCTCCTGCCCCCCGCCACCTTCTCCAAGTTTAACACAATTCCGGGAATTAAGATCGTCTAATATGTCCAATAGATTATGGCGGTTATCCGCCCTTAGCTCTTCC
>JAPLCX010000011.1 GCA_026392035.1 Candidatus Auribacterota bacterium
CGGATCCCGCTAAGCGGGACGGATTATGACGGATATTCACAGATGAAAAGAAAGCTTCATCTGCGGCCATCCGTGTGGTTATCCGTGAAAATCCGTGGCGAACATCATTTACCGTTACCCCTGCAAAACTGACCCATTACCGCATTCCCGTTTAACCTGTTCACCCAAATCTCGGTTGTGCTATAGTGTCCGCCGCGGCGGAGGCGACAGTGTGCATCGCCGTTCTGGGCGTGGCCGCAGGCGTGCACCGGGACCTTCACGACAAAAAGGAGTTTCATTATGGCAGACGCTGTTGACTTGAGAAAAGGGACGGCGATCCTGTACCAGGGCGCGGTTCATGTAATCACCGAGTACCAGCACGTCACGCCGGGGAACTGGCGTGCATACGTCCAGGCAACCATGCGCAATGTCAAAACGGGCAACTCGGTGCAGACGCGCTTCAGATCCACAGAGCAGGTTGATATCGTGGAGCTCGAGAACAAGAAATTGCAGTACGTCTACCGGGATTCCCAGGGTTATAACTTCATGAACCTGGAGGATTTCGGCAACATCATTCTCTCCCATGCTATCGTAGGCGATGCGGCCAGGTATCTCAAGGAGGGAGACGAGGTCGAGGCCCTCTTCCACAAAGATGAACCGATCGAACTCGATCTCCCGACCAGCGTCGTCCTCAAGGTCGTGAAGACCATTCCGGGCTTCAAGGGGGATTCAGTCACCAACCTGCAAAAACCCGCAACGCTCGAAACCGGGTATGAACTGAACGTGCCGCTCTTCATCAAGGAGGGAGACCGCCTCCGCATCGACACCCGCACGGGAGAGTACACCGGGAGAGAATAACACGTCCCCCGCGTTTGAACCGTTCGAGACGTGTGAGCAGCTCCGTTGCGGTTAACGATTCACACTATTCAAACGGCTCAAACTATCCTATAAAATTGCGAGGGGCTTGTTATCCCTCTCTCCTGACTACTTCTTCAACTCTTCCGGGTTCAGCAGCCTGAAGCCGACCTTGAGTTTCGCCTGGAACTCGGTTACCTTGTCGCCCTCGATGCGGCCGCCCATGCGATCAACCTCAAACCAGCCCATCGCCTTGATCGTTTTCCCCGCCTCCGCCACGGCGTTGCGCGTGGCCTCGGCAAAACTCTTCGGCGAGGTCCCCACGATCTCGATCACCTTGTACGTCTTCGACATGCGTCCCTCCTTTCTTGAATATATATTCACCACGGAGACACGGAGATCTTAAAACAGTAACAACAGTTTCTCGTTTCTAGTTTCTAGCGCAAGAAATAATCCGTGTTTATCTGTGTTCATCTGTGGTTAGATTTAATCTGCTAAAATCCGCGCAAATCCGCGGCTAATCATTTCAAACTTTTCCTCCGTGCGCTCCGTGCCTCCGTGGTAAAAATTATTACATAAAATAGTCCTGGTGCTGAGTGATATACTTCAGGGTTTCGACAAACGCGTCCACGTCATGCGGCTCGAAGGTAAAGACCGGCCTGATGGCGTGCTCTTTCAGCAGCCTGAAAAAAGCGGCGAAATCGATTTCCCCCATCCCCGGGGCGAGGTGGTCGTCCCACTCTCCGCGGTTGTCCGTGATGTGGACCTCTTCAATCCAGGGAGCGCAGCGCGCGATCCATTCTTCAAGGGGCGCCCTGCCGAACACGTGGTGGTGGGCAATATCAAAGCAGAGCTTCAGGTTTGCCGCGCCGACCCTTGAGAGGGCTTCAAGCAAGAGGTCAGGCGACGGCTCAAAGGTATTTTCAAGCATCAAATGCTTCTTCCTCCGCGACGCCTCACCGCTCAAAAATCGCAACGAGGACACCAGATTCTCCGTATAGCGAACCTCGCAATTGCGCTTATTGAGCGTATCAAAGCCGGAATGGAGCGTCACTGATTCGGCGCCGATCGCATCGGCGAATTCGATCGCCTGCAAAAAACGGCTTCGGCTGACATCTTGTATTCTTGGATCGAATGCGCCGAGCACCATTTCCGAAATGGGGCCATGGACACGTCGCCTGAGATGTTTCTCCTGAAAGAGCCGCCTGGCCCGCTCGATCTGTTTCGCGTCAACTCTCTCCAGGTCTTCCCCGTCCACGAAGACCTCAGCGTTCACCGGATATTGATCCATGAGATCCTCGTGCGTCAGCAAAAATTCCAGCGGCACATTGAAGAAGAGATTGGTGTTCACAAAACCGTCCCTCGCTTCCAGATGGTCATGCTGATATAATCACACTGTGCTTCCCGCACGCCGAACTCAAAATGCACCCGTATCACCCGGCGGGCGGCCAGCGACGAATAGTATAGCGCAGGGGACGCACATTGACAAACATGAATTACCTGAAACTCCATTCCTGGAAGATAGGGTACTCGCAAGCGGCATCGATCCAGCAGGCCCTGAGGAAGCGCCTGCTGCTCGCGCCTCCCGCGAGGGCCCCACGGCTGATTGCCGGCGCGGACGCCTCGTACGGGAAGCACAGCGATCTCTTCTATGGCGCGGTGGTCGTGTTCTCACTTGAGCCGTGGCGGCTCGTCGAACGGGCGTTCGCGCGGGGGCGCGTCTCATTCCCCTACATCCCCGGCCTGCTCAGCTTCAGAGAGGCGCCGATCCTCCTCAGGGCGTTCAAAAAACTCAAGGCCGTGCCCGACCTGATCATCTTCGATAGCCAGGGGATCGCCCACCCGCGCGGTCTCGGCCTCGCCGCCCATATGGGACTCTTCCTCAACACATCCACGATCGGCTGCGCCAAAAGCCGCCTCGTCGGCGCGTACCGGGAGCCCGGCAGGCGCACCGGCTGCCGCACGGCGCTCACGCACGACGGGAAGCGGATCGGAACCGTGGTGCGCACCCGCGATGGGGTTAAACCGGTTTTTGTATCGCCCGGGCACCTGATGGACCACCGAGGGGCAGTGCGCTGGGTACTCAGGTGCTGTCGAGGCTATCGCCTCCCCGAGCCCACCAGGCACGCCCACATCCTGGCAAACCAAATACGGCGGGGGGGAACGGCGCGCATGACGGGGTAATGACATGCCTCCTGCCCTACGAAGGATAGTGCATACGATACACGATGACGCTTTGAGCGGCATCCGGCAGCGCGAAATCACGTGCCGGACAATACTCAGCCCCTCGGGCATCCCTGGAGCTGATTACTCAATCAATCCCTATATCGGCTGCGTGCACGCGTGCGCCTACTGCTACGCCCACTACATGCAGCGATACTCGGGACACGATGAGCCGTGGGGAAGCTTTGTCGACCTCAAGGTAAACGCTCCCCAGGCGCTCATACGCCAGCTCCGCCGCATGCCGCGCGCCTCCATCTTCATGAGTTCCGTGACCGATCCGTACCAGCCCCCGGAGCAACACTCCCGGATCACCCGGCGCATTCTGGAAATTCTGGCCCCCCTCGCTCACTCGCTCAGCATCCACACAAAATCGTCGCTCGTGGAAAGGGATATCTGCATCCTGCGCGACTTCAAAGACGTCTCGGTCACCTTCACCATCGTCACCGGGGACGAGGACGCGGCCAGATGCATCGAGCCCCGCGCCTCGTCAGTCGCCGAGCGCCTCAGGGCGCTTGAACAACTCTCTCGCGCGGGGATAGCGACATCCGTGTTCATCGGCCCGATCATCCCGCTCGTCACGGAGAGGAATATCGAGCGGCTCCTCGTTCGGCTCTCCGGCGCCGGCGTCAGAAGGCTCATGCTGGACGACCTGCACTACTTCTCGCGTATCAAGGGACGCCTCCTCCCCGCGCTGTATGCGTACGACAGGGATGCCGCGCGGAGTTGCACGCGCATCCCTGAAAATTACTATCAACACGTGGCGCACATTATTCTAAAATTCTGCCGCACGCATGACATGCAATGCGTGACATTGTTCTGACATCGTATTTTTCACCACGGACCTGCCGGCGGGCAGGGGCGCGGAGAGCACGGAGTAAAAATGGCTTTCCCTGCAAAGGGTAAAAAGAACAATAATCTTTGTCTTCCCTCTTTGTTAAACTACTATTTTCTTTTCTCCGCGTCCTCTGTATTACAAGTGCGCAAAACTTTTTAATTTGAGAAAGTTTTTCGCTTGGTATTCGTAACTTTCTTTACCGTAGAATGTTGTGTTCAGTGAATTCAGTGTCCCTGCCCGCCGGCAGGCAGGTTCAGTGGTAAAAATTGGTTGCGGCCAACGGCCGCGCTGTGTCCCTGCCCGCCGGCAGGCAGGTCCGTGGTTAAACATAATCTATTTTACTAAGGAGGTATCTCATGCGGATAGTGCAGCGGTACGTTGCGATAGGGGTTTCGGCGCTCCTACTCTCGGGCTGCGGCTGGAAGATGGCCCAGACCCCCCTGAGACTCCAGGGACAGGTCCTCGAGTCCGGAACGAATGAGCCCGTTGAGGGGGCCTACATCGACATCGCCGACGAGAAGGATAAACTCGATTTTGCAATCAAGACCGATATCACGACCGATAAGAACGGGATGTTTGACGGTACCTACAACTACACCTACGAGAAGTGGATGTGGCTGGGGGTCCCCGTGTTCTGGCTGCGGAACACACCGGAGAGGCTTTACATCGAGGCGTTCAGGAACGGCTATAGGAGGCGTATCATCGAAACCGAATACCAGGCCGATCAGACCGGCAAAAATAAAATACCCCCCGCGCTCCAGCTTGATCCGATCCGTATTCAGAAGGTCACGCCGGCGAAGAAATCACCGGGGCGTGCGGTGGGAACGTGATGGGAATGCCATGAGTCCTTGCCGATCCTCTGATAAACACCGCCGGGTGCTTCCGACCGGGAAGCTTCCGCCGCGGCTCCTGAAGCCGCAGCTCGACCGCGTGCCATCGGGGAAGGGGCGGGTGCTCGTCGGTCCCCGCTACGGCGATGATGCCACGGTGATCGACTTCGGCGACCGCCTCCTCGTCTGCACCTGCGATCCGATCACCCTCGCGTCAAGGCAGATCGGCCGATACGCCGTCCACATCAACGCCAACGATGTCGCGGTCATGGGCGCCAGGCCCCTCTGGTTCTGGGTCACGATCCTGCTGCCGGAGGGGAGAAGCGACGAGGGTCTCGTGGAGGATATCTTCTCCGACACACGCGCAGCGTGCGCCGAGCTCGGCATCGAGCTCTGCGGCGGGCACACCGAAATCACCGCCGGGCTCGCGCGCCCGATCCTCAGCGGGTTCATGGCAGGCGAGGCGGAGCGCGCGCGGTTGGCAGACAAGAAGACCATCAGGCCGGGAGATGATATCATTCTGAGCCGTGGCATCGCCATAGAGGGCACCGCCACCATCGCCTCCGAGCAGTCCCGGAGACTCGCCTCTCTGGACCCCGCTCTCGTTCGCCGCGCGCGTCGTTTGCTTTCCGATCCGGGAATCAGCGTGGTCAGGGAAGCGCTGCTCGCTGTCGAGACGGCCGGGGTGCACGGCATGCACGACCCCACCGAGGGGGGGCTCTTTACAGGCGTGCGGGAGATCGTCGAGGCGGCCGGCGTCGGCGTGGAAATCGCCGAGGATCAGATTCAGGTGCTCCCCGAGACCACCGCGATATGCGCCCTCCTTGGCCTCGATCCGATGGGTCTCCTGGCCTCGGGTTCGCTCCTCGTCGTCTGCGATCAGGGCAGCGCGAAAAATATTCTCCGCGCGTACCATGAAAAGGAGATCCCCGCGCGGATCATCGGCCGGGTAAAAGAGCGGCAGTGTGGAATAATGCTGAGGGGTACGCGCGGCCTCATCCCGCTGCCCGAATACGAACGGGACGAGATCACAAAACTCATATGACCAGACCACGCTCGATCAAAGGCGCATCCGCGGAGAACTTCTGCATGCGGTGCGGGGCTCGCCTCGTCCGCGCGAGGAGGGAGGGCAGGGTCCGCCATGCCTGCCGGCGCTGCGGCTGGATATATTTCAAGAATCCGTCATCGGCGTCAGCGGTCGCCATCGTCTCGGACGGCAGGGTCGTCCTCGTCAAACGCAGGGTCCCGCCGCACGCGGGAAGCTGGTGTCTGCCCGCGGGGTTCCAGGAATACGACGAGGGACCGGAGGAGGCTGCCGTGCGCGAGGTGAAGGAGGAGACGAATCTGGACATCCGCATCCGGAAGCTCCACACGGTCTTCTTCAGCACCGCGCACCCCGGCAAAAACACCGTCGTCCACGTCTATCTTGGAGAGAAGGTGGGCGGCGCACTGCGGCCCGGGGGCGATGTTTCA
The DNA here is from genome assembly GCA_026392035.1 of Candidatus Auribacterota bacterium. Taxonomy (NCBI): domain Bacteria; kingdom Pseudomonadati; phylum Candidatus Auribacterota; species Candidatus Auribacterota bacterium. The sequence goes on from JAPLCX010000011.1 coordinate 6,196, forward strand.
GATGTCAGGGTGTTTCCGCTCGACAAACTTCCCTCACGCATCGCCTTCACATCGCATCTTAAGGTCATCACGCATATCGCAAAGAGGGGGCATCGACGCACGACGCCACGAAAGAGCGCGCGACGGGGAATCCCCGCGCGCCGTTGCCATAATGAAAAAAATTAACATCGCCGTGCTCATGGGTGGGCGCACCGCCGAGCATGATATTTCGCTCAAGTCGGGGACAATGGTGGTCAATCACCTGGACCGCAGAAGGTACAATGTCACGCCCGTGGTGATCAGCCGCGGTGGCCTCTGGTATGTCCCCCGGCGCTCTCTCGGGCCGAGGGGATGGTCTCCGGTCCGTGGCCGGAGAGAAAGACAGCGCTTCCTCCCCGTGGGCGAAGCGCTCAGCCGGCTTCTGAGAACCCGGGTTGACTGCGTTTTCATCGCCATGCACGGCCCCTATGGAGAGGATGGGACCGTCCAGGGGATGATGGAGATGCTGGATCTTCCCTACACCGGCTCCGACGTCTGCGCGAGCGCACTCGCCATGGACAAGGTCAAGGCGAAGGAGGTTTATCGTTGCAACCGCATCCCGACGCCGCCCTCACTCGTCCTGGATGCGACCGCTTGGGGAAAGGAAAGGACGCCGCACCTCACCCGCATCAAGCGCGCCATCGGGTACCCCTGTTTCCTCAAGCCGGTCAGACTCGGATCGAGCGTGGGTTTGACGATTTGCAGGAATCAGACTGAACTATTGCGGAGAATGCCGTCCTCGCTCAGATACGGCGGCCGGATACTCGTGGAAGCCTACGTGGAGGGGCGCGAGCTCACCTGTGCCGTCCTCGACACCCCCGGGGGGAAGCCCGCGATTGCCCTCCCCCCCACGGAAATCATCCCGCAGACAAGGGCGTGGTTCGACTACCACGCGAAGTACACGCCGGGGGCTTCACTGGAGATCACCCCCGCCCCCGTCCGGAAGGCGCTCGCCGCTCGGGTGCAGGATATCGCGCTGCGCGCGCACCACGCGCTCGGCTGCTCGGGGATGTCGCGCACCGACATGATCGTGAGGCGGGGGAGGCTCCATGTCCTGGAGACCAATACCATTCCGGGAATGACACAGGTATCCCTCCTCCCGCAAGCCGCACGTGCTGCCGGCTTGAGCTTCCCGAGGCTCCTTGATAGAATTATCGCCACAGCCATGGAGGCTCACCGCCGCAGACGCCGCTACAACCTGGTGAGGTAGTGGACTACAGCCTGAAACCCAAGGTGCGTAATAGGACAGTTATAGGGTGTTGCCACGGATGACCACTGATTATTACGGATCTTCACCGAATGGTATATAATATGCGGGGACGTGCGAGTCAAATATGCGATGGAGGTATCAGATGTACCGAACATTCAGCGCGCTGCTCATTGTGTTGCTGGCAATTGTGATTCCCTGTTTCGCTCAATCCACTGAGCCGGTCGGCCCGACGGGGTGGACCACGCGGAACTGGATGGGATTTTCTGTCCAGATTACCGTCTTCGTACTTGCGATCATAGCTATCTGCAAGCTCGCGAGATGGGGAGAATAACAACAGCTTAAAATGTAAGGTGTAAAGTTGATAGTATCAGCGGGCGGAGGTGCGACCACCCCTAGATTTTTCCAAGCAGATGGAGCGGGTCGGCGATCAGGAGGATTCCCATCACCACCAGGATGATACCGCACGCCACCGAAACAGGCCTGATATAGTTCCTGAGTCTGGCCATCCGGCTCAGGACCTCGTCGGCGAGAATGGCCGAGAGAAGGAAGGGAACGCCCAGGCCAAGGGAGTACGCGATCAGGAGCCAGATGCCTGCCCTCAGCGTCTCGGCGGCACTCGCGCAGACGAGAATTGAACCGAGGATGGGTCCGACGCAGGGGGTCCAGCCGGAAGCGAATGCCACACCGACGATCATCGAACCCAGATAGCCAGCCGGTCGTGAGCGCAGATGGACCCTCCTCTCCTTCTCAATGAAACTCATCTTCATACCGAAAAGGATGTAGAGCCCGAACGCAATGATGACGATCCCTCCCCCTGCCCTCACCCATTCCTGATAGTCATGGAGACGCCTGCCGAGGTAGGTAATAGACGCCCCCAGGAGCACAAAGACGATTGAAAAACCTAGGATAAAAAAGATGCTGTTCAGCACTACCTCCCTTTTCGGCCTTCCTGACCTCGTGAGTTCGCTGAAGGAGACGCCGCTTATAAACGATAGATAGGCCGGGAGCAGCGGGAGGAAGCACGGGGTGAAGAAGGTCGCCACGCCCGCGCAAAAAGCCAACGGGACATTTACATGGGAGTAATCCATTTGCAGGACCCCACTCCATCAGAAACGTCTATCAAAAACCGCCGGCGGCGCCGAACGCATCGGGCGCTTTGCAATAATAATTGAACGTCATGCCGTGGGCAACTCAGGTGTTATTCATCGTGCTGATGCTGCTTTCTCGAGGGCCTTCTGCATCTCCACAAGGAACGGCGCGGGGGGCCGAAAACCGATGACGCTATGGATCACTTCACCCTTGCAGTTCATGAAGAGGACCGTCGGCAATCCCATGATCCGGTACTGAGACGCCGGGCCGGGATCCTTTCCCAGATCTATTTTGACTGACACAAACTGCTCCGCACGACTCCGCACCGCCGGGTCGGTGTAGGTCTTCTGGTCCAGCACTTTGCACCAGCTGCAGCGGTCGGAGAAAAAATCCACCATGAGGGGTTTTTTCACCTCCCTCGCCACCTGCAGCGCGTCGGGGAGCGAAGAGTGCCATCGCACCTCTCTCCCGCGGGGCGCGCGGGAGTCACCGCTCGTATCCCCTCGTTCTCCAGACGCCTCCCTGTCCCCCCGATCTCCGCAGCAGGGGAGCGAGAGGAGCGTGACGAGCACCACCATCCTCAGAATCGCCACTTGTCTGATTCCGCGTGCCGGCGATAGTGCCATTCCTGCTCCCCCTTCACCACGGCTCTTCACCCTCTCTTGTGCCGTCTGGAACAGCCGGCCCTTTTTCCTGCGCCCTGATCAGGTTCAGGAGCCGGTCCGTACTCAGAGAGACGCGTTCGATCCCTTGCTCAAGCGAAAGCCCCAGACGCACGAGCTCACTCAGAATGAGACAGGCGAGAAAAATAAGAATGCCGCAGATTGCCGCGCCGGCCGATATAAGTCCATTGTATCCGTAGCTGGAGTGGGCGAGCACCGCGCCGCCAGCGAGGCCGACAAAGCCCATGATCTTGAGCATCTGCACCAGGACTCTCAAGAAACCGAACTTCGCCCCATGCGGCTCGGGGGTCGCCTCTTCGCCGTGGAAGCACTCCTCACACAGGATACGGCCGTCGTCCGCTTCGTACCTGAATGACTCAGACGAAATGTCGCGGTTGCACTGCGCACAGTTGATCATGGTCACCCGCCACGCTCCCCTCTGCCATGATTTATGCCGCCACACCGGTTCTATCTGTTCAGGATCGGCAGAGCTTTCCTCTTCTGCGTCTTCTCCGCTTCCTTCCTGCTCATTAATTGATCGATGAAAAGCCTTGCCCCTCTCGCGGCAACCTCGTGGGGCATCCCCTCCTGGTCGAGCTTGATGTCCCCTCTCCAGATCGGCTCCGCGGTGGCGCTGTCAGTCATGCGGATCTGGGCAATCACTCGTGAGTTGCCGTGCATCCTGTACCGATACGTCGAAAAATCCTGTACCTGCCCCATGATGAGCGCGTCGGCCTTCAGGAGGGCCCCCACGCGTTGCACCTCTTTCGGGAGCAGCATGCCCCACACCTTTTCTTCTCTCCTCCTGAAGAATTGCGCGACCTTGTCAGGAGGGATTACCTGATAGGTGACCTTCGGTTTCAGCTCCTCCGTGAAGATATCGCACATGACCTTGCCGTTGTCCTCCGTCACCCGGTGCGGCACCCCCATCACCACCTTTTCGCCCCCCGTCACCACGTACTCGCCGAACGGGATGATCGCCACCTTTCGAATCTCGCCGTATTTTTCGAAGGGGGCGAGCGTCTGGAGCCTCACCATGTCCTCATTGATCCCCGTGACGCAGCCGGTAATCCATATGAGCCCAACCACCACGAGCACTCCCATACGTGTATGCATTGTGATCCTCCTTATGCCTCGAATGTTGTTCACCACACATTGCCGGCGCGGCCATAGAATATGGCTCGCGCGAACAGCTTGCCTGACGTGCGCGGAGCGGATCAACGCAGTCGTCACTCCACGCGAGGCGTGGGGGTCGCTCCCGCTGACGCTTCCATTTCTGCACGCTCCTGCTCGCTGATCTTCAACAGGCCGTAGAGCGTGGCATCGTGGATACGGCCCGCCTCATCCCAGTTCAGCCGCGCTGCGTCTGCCGCGTCCATCGAATACGTTCTGGAATGTTCCCTCTCCCAATAGGGCCCCACCGCTTCGAGTGACTCAAAACCACGACGGCCATATCTTTTCTCCGTCCCCTGGCGGTAGTGCCCTCGGTACGCGCTGATTGAAAGATTCGCGACCTTTTTCTTCAGGCCGATGAAATGGTTCACGGCATCGGGCTTGTCAGAAATACCCCAGCCTCCTTCTCCCCCCATCCAGGGGCGCTTCTGGAATGGGTGATCGATGTGGTACGAGAACCCATGGCCATAGCCGCCCTCCAGCAGGAACCTGACCACTGCCCACGCATCCTGTGAAAAATCCCGTTCCTCTCCTGTATCCTTCAGCACAATGGACAGCGCGATATCCCGCGTGTCATCCGGATTCCTCCGGGCGGTAGCCTGGATGTCGTCGGCAACCACCCGTTCGGCTGCAGTGAATCGAAGCTGATTGCTCCGGAAGAGAGCTCCGAGCGCCTTCCCCAGCGCCTCCCCCAGTTCCCCTTCTCCACAGTAGCGGTTATCGACACGCACGAATCCCTCAGCCTCTGCCTCCTCCCGCAGCGCGTCTATCGTCTTCGCAAGAGATTCCATCCTATGATCATCAGCAAATGCCCGGAGCCCCGCATCCCGCGCTGCCTGCAAGAGACGCTCTGCCCTGAGATAGGATTTCAAACCCATATCATAATCGCCAACGGCAACCGCTTCCTCGCCCTTCGCAATTTCCCGCTTCGCATCCCTGATCTGGTTGACGGATTGCACCACCGAGCAGCCGGCGCACGCGCATACCAGCACTACCGGAGCATACCGTGTCACCATCTTAAGCGCAGGCCACATCGTTAACACGCTCCCCCCGGCAGGCATCGCCACGCGATCAACCGGATACACGGAAGGCATCCTTGACGAGCATGACGCTCGGCGCCGCCCCCGTTGTCCAGCAGACACCGACCACGTCAAATCGGGTGTGCATATGGTGCAATGCGCATGCGGTGAGATAGTGGTTCGCAACAAGAACCAGCCGCTGCCGCTTGCGCGCGGTCACTGCTTCGAGGGGCGAACCAAACCTCCCCGTGCTCTTCCCCTTGACCTCAATGAACGCGACGGTCTCACCATCCCGCGCGATGAGGTCTATCTCTCCGCACGAGCAGCGATAGTTTCTCGCGAGTATCCGGTAGCCCTGCCCGCGGAGAAACCGCTCAGCCAGTTTCTCGCCCTGTCTACCAAGCTGCCCGCGGTGCGCCGATAGATCACGCAATCGATGCCGGTCCCCCTACTTTCCGCCTTCCTGTTTCCGCAAATAGTACAGTTTGGCCCTGCGGACTGCCTCTCGCTTGATCACCTCAATTTTGTCCACGCGCGGCGAATTGAGGAGAAACATGCGCTCCACGCCCTCGCCGTAGGAGACCTTCCTCAAGGTCATCGAGGCGTTCGTCCCTCGGCCCTTGAGGGCGATCACGCGGCCAGAAAACAACTGGACCCTCTCCTTGTCGCCCTCGGTGATTTTCAGGTAAACCTTCACGGTGTCACCCACTCTCACCTGGGGCAGCTTTTTGAGATATTCCTTTTCAAGCTCTTCGATAATATTCATACAGCGGACTCCTTGTCGTTCAATGTGTCTCCGATAGCTCCCGCATCAATTCCCTGTCTTCCCGGCTCAGCTCCGCCCGCGCGATGAGGTCCGGCCTCCGGGCGAGCGTCCTGCGCAATGCCTCCCGCCTGCGCCACCTCCTGACCTTCTCGTGGTCGCCGGAGATCAGCACCTCGGGCACCTCGCGGCCACGAAAGACCCGGGGCTTTGTATACTGGGGGTAATCGAGAAGCCCCTCGTAGAAGGAGTCTTCCCGGATCGAGCGTTCGTCTCCGACCACCCCCGGCAGCAAGCGTACCACCGCGTCAATGAGCAGCATCGCCGCCAATGATCCGTTGCTGATTACAAAATCTCCTATTGAGATCTCCTCATCAACCAGGAGGTCGCGAACCCGCTCGTCAACCCCTTCGTAGTGACCGCTGATGAGGACCAGGTGCGTCATGCGCGACAACCGCTTCGCCAGTCCCTGGTCGAGCACCCTCCCCTGGGGAGAGAGGAGGACCACGTGGCTTTCCTTCCGGCGCAGGCGCTCCATCGCGGCGTCAATGACGCTCACCATCATCACCATGCCCGCCCCGCCGCCGTACGGCGTGTCGTCCACGGTCTTGTGCCGGTCAACAGCCCAATCACGGAGGTTGTGGATCGAGAGGTCGAGGGCGCCCTTCTCCCGCGCCCGCTTCATGATGCTCTCATCAAAGTACCCGGTGAACATCCCCGGGAAAAGGGTCAAGACGTCGATCTTCAACTGTTGCGATGCCATTTCTTCACACGCGGGGCCACGCTATTCGATAATTTCCAGCATGGCGCGAATACCGGCCTTGGCGGCCGCAGACCCAAGGAGGGTGCGGATGGCTTTGATCGTGCGTCCCTGCTTGCCGATGACCTTACCGATATCGCTCTCGTTGCACCGGAGTTCGAATATCACCGTCTTTTCGCCGTCTATCTGTGTGACGCTCACCTCTTCTGGACGATCAACCAGCGCTTTCACCACGTACTCGATAAACTCTTTCATCGCAGCCACCTCCCGATCGCCTCGCTCCGTCGTCTCACCGCGCGAACCTGCATCTCACATGTCATCCACGTGTCTTTTCGAGGGCGATTATCCCTCGCCCGTGATGTGATCAGTGTCACTTTTTCTCTGTCTTTTTTCCCCGGACCGCCTCCTTTTTCACTGTCACGCGCTCTTTTTTGATCCCCTCCTTGGCAAGAAAGGTCGCCACCGCGTCCGACACCTGCGCACCAACGCCGAGCCAGTAGAGCGCCCGCTCCCTGTTTATGCTGAAATTCTTGCCTTCCCGCAGCGGATCATAGGTCCCAAGAAGTTCAATAAAACGGCCGTCCCGCGGGCTGCGCACATCGGTGGCCACAATGCGAAAATGGGGCTGGTTCTTCCTCCCCATCCTTCTCATCCGTATTATCACCGCCATTGAGCTACCCTCCTTTGGGTTACAATTCAATGTTATTGAGTCACGTATTCAACCGCGCTCGGAAACCGATATTGTACCAAAGACTGCCCCCGATCACAGTATTTTCCATCTTTCTTCCCCTTATCCCTAAGCTCTCATCCCTTATCCCTGCGGTTATGGCATGACAAATTCATGCTCGGGGTGCTTGATGCTCAACACAGGGCAGGGAGCTTTCCGAACCACCTTTTCCGCCGTGGAGCCAAACATGGCGTGGCTGATGCCTGTCCGGCCGTGCGTGGCGATCACGATCATATCGGCCTCTTTTCCCTTCGCCGCCCTGACAATCTCAACGAATGCGCGCCCCGTCCCGACAATCAGCTCGGCCTCTATCCCCGCGGGGATGTTCTTCCTCCGCACCTCTTCGAGCCGCGCCCCCGCCTTCTTCTCGAAATCGTCGAACATGGATCTGTCGGGCGCGTACGGCGCAAAGTAGGCGGGGTCGTGGAGAAAGACGTCCACCACGTGCAGCAGGAGCAGCTTTGCCTTGTACTGCTGGGCAAAGCTCACCGCATAGGTGAGCGCGTAGAGGGAAAAATCTGAAAAATCAATCGGGCATAAGATCTTTTTTATGCTGATCATGGTCAACTCCTTGTTTCACCGTCCGGCATTGACTCCCGGCCACGAGAACAGTAAAGTTTTAAGATTTCCGAACTTCATCATAAACCCTGATAAGTTTTACTGCCTTATGTAAAACATCAAGCTTATTTAATTCCTTGATTGCACTTTGCATATTTTTCTCTAGTGCCTTATCAGTAAGGACAATTACTGGAACAGCGCCCTTTTCTTCCCTTGGCTTCTGCAATACAGAAACGATATTTATCTTCCTCCTGGCGAGAATAGAAGAAATTTTCGCTAAAACACCCGGTTTGTTCACTGCGGCAAATCTCATGTAATATTTATATTCGCTGGAGCGAAAATTTACTAGCTTAACTGGAACAGTCTGTACAGGCCAGGCAATTATCCTCTCATTGGCGACACTAATTAGATCTGCAACAATTGCTGATGCAGTTGGTCCTGCTCCAGCCCCAGGAGCGTTAATTCCGCTTAATCCCCTGATTTCATCATTGATATAGAGATAATTATTAACTCCATCAGCCCTGGCTAAATCGTAACTTTTCGGAACCAGGCATGGATGAACTCTAATATTGCACTGATTGCCTTTTTTCTCAGCGATGCCAAGCAATTTGATTGTATAACTCGGCTCCAGCTCATTGGCATAGATTATATCATCCAGATCTATATTTCTAATGCCCTCACACTCAATATCGCGAATTTGATTGGAATTTAACTTAATATTGAATGCAAGTTGACTGAGAAGGATCAGTTTATTCTTAGAATCATATCCATCAATATCATCAGATGGATCTACCTCGGCATAGCCAAGCTTTTGAGCTAGAGATAAACCAGCTGCAAAAGAAAGATCACTTTCTCCCATTTTGCTTAATATGAAATTAGAAGTAGAATTTAATATGCCAACGATACTATTGCATGTAACAGTATTGGCTAACTGATCCAGCAATAAATGACAGCCTGTCAAAGTAGCTCTAAATCCAAAAAACTTGCTATTTCTTCGAGCTTCTTTGAATATTCTATCAGCATATTTGCTAACGGCGCTCTTATTGGCAGATATGACATGTTTCTTATTCTTCAACGCCGGCAGAATAACAGAATGATATGCGTGCTCCCCTCCCATGGCTTCTATAACTATATCAATGGAAGGATCATTTAATATTGATTTGTAATCAGAACTAAGAATCCCTTTGGGCAGAGAAATAGAGCGATTCTTGCGAAGATTTTTTACTACAATTTTCTTGATTATCGGGATAATTCCGTGATTCTCGCGAAGGGATTTTTCTTCCTTTTTGAGATATTTATACACACCACTCCCCACAGTACCAAGGCCGAACATTCCGATATTCAACTTTTGCTCTATCATGACTTTTCTCCTATATGCCATATCATATTGAACAATAACAAGATAGCAACATACTTATGGTTATCATGTCACTCATGTGTGCTAAATATCTGGATATATTCAGTCATTGTTTATACAATATATTTAGCATTATTAGAAGAAATAGTCAAGATTTAACCCTTTTATTATCCTGCAAAATATTGTAAAACAACCACTTTTTCTGTAGGAAGATATTGGAAAAATAACGATTATTAACCTATGCCGAAGTCTAAAGACTTGTTGGATTTGTGTCAATAAGAATTTTAATCAAATTGTAATGGGTCACCCATCAAAGGCGCGGAGTCAATAGACATGATCTGGTCCCTCCCTCGCGCATGCGCGGGTTCAACTGCTTGCTCCGTTCACGCCAGCACTCGTGACTTGCCTGCTGCTCCATCCCGAGCCCGTTTC